>NZ_JBFUFF010000023.1:0-94226 GCF_056403555.1 Rhizobium sp. P2_G2 | reverse complement strand
GCTATAACGTCATGACGACGCGCAACATCAACAACACGAACACCGGGCTGAAAGCTTTCCGCTACAATCCGAGCCTTAACGTCATCCGGCCAACGCCGATTTCCCCGGCGCGGCTCGACAACTTCGTAGCGACCCACAAATCCATCTTCTGCCATGCAAATCTCCAGTTAGTCCTGGAAACCTTCTCGCACACGCAGCAAGCCTCAAAATATAGCCAATCCAATGGGGCGGAGACGGCGCTTACTAATAACCTCTGTTTCCAATAGATAATCTCAAAGTCTTCCTATTGTACAGCCGCTAAAGTTGTGAGGCCGCCGTGTTGGCGTGTCCGTTTAATGTTTGCACTCCATTTCAGCGTGAGATTGTCAAGCCATCACGCTTAACGCGCAAGAGTTGTCGTCTAAATGCTTCCCAAATGCGCGGAGGTCCGCAGGTTCGACGTCGCCATCCATTCGCCCGGCGAGTTCCAATAGCCCCGCCGAAAACACGGTCGCGCCTCGCCATCATCGGGCGGATGGCTTTGGGCTGAAAGTCATGGGGCGAAGCCTTAATAGAAGTAGCGTGTCTGCGGGAACGGACCTTGTTCTACCCCCATATAGCCGATTGCTTTTGCGAACCGAATTTCCCTCAGCGATAAGGTTCGGCGATCGCCTGCATCGAGGCGCCCATCAGCGCTGCCTGTTCCTGCATCGAGCCGCCATGCATTTCCAGTTCGCCGATCTTCAGTGAATTGTTGACCACGAGCGAAGCGCGCGGAATGCGTCGGCGGTTGAAATTGGCAAGCGCCTCGTCGACGGATTCTGCCGCACTGAGCTCATCGGCAAGCACGATCGCATCTTCCACAGCAGCACCTGCACCCGAAGCCAGATGTGGTGTCGTCGCATGGGCCGCGTCGCCGAGCAGCACGACCCGGCCGCGGCTCCACGTGTCCGTCAACAAGACGCTTTCGAGCGGCCGGTAGACGATCGGCGTGTCGGCCTTGATCGTTTCCCTCAGCCTTGCAGCCTCGCCGCCGAAATTGGCCATCAAACCCCGCAGTAGTCCAGGCAGCTCGTCCTTCTCCCGCCAGGGATTGTCCGGCACGTGTTCCAGCAGATAGAGATACATCTTGTCCGGCGAGCAGAGCGTGAAGCCGAGCTTGATCTTCTCACTGAGGAACATGCGGCCGCAGGTCCAGCCCTCGGGGATGTCGAACAGCGCCCTCCAGCAGGCCTGCCCGGTGAAATGCGGCTTCGGAGCGTCCGGCAAGATTGCATCGCGCACTTTGGAGAACAGGCCGTCGGCGCCGATAACGAGATCGTAGCGACCGCTCGTACCATCGGTAAAAGCGGCGTCCACACCGTCAGCGTCCTGCGACAGGTTCGAGATCGTCACGCCCGTACGGACATTGGCGCCGGCCGCCAGGACCCGGCGTTTCATGATCGCGTGCAGGGCAGGCCGGAGAATGCCGCCTTCCGCCGGCACGTCGGGGGAATAGAGCCGTGGCGACTCAATCTGCCGCAGGATGTCGCCATCCTGGCCGCAGAGCGTGAAGCCGTCATAGCAATTGCCTTCGGCCATCACCTCGGCGGCGAGCCCGAGGTCGCAAAGCGCCCTGAGCGTCAGCACGGATAGGGTGATGCCCGTGCCGTAGACGCCCCAGTTGGGGTCGATATCGACCAGATCGACCTCGGTTCCCGCCTCGCGCAGCCGGATCGCGGCGGCCATGCCGCCGACGCCGCCACCGACGACCAGGACTTTCCGCACCAGCGGCTGATTGTTCATGCGACACACTCCCCCTCGCTGCCCCGGCCGCTCCCCGGCCCGGACATGTCCGTTCCGATCGTTCGTTGCGCTCTATTCAGACCAGCCGGCGCTGCCCTTGCTGTCGTTCTGCGGCACGAATTTCGGATGCAGGCGGAATTCCCATTTCTGCGCTTCGCCGAGAAAGGCCGGGATCTTGTGCATCCAGGAATAAGTGCCGAATACCCGGTTCCATTCCCGCGGAATCCAATTGTCGTCGAGATAGTCGCTGTCGGCGCCATATTCGGCCTCTCCGCCGGCGGGGCATTCCAGATAGGAGAACAGTGCCGAGGCGATGCGGTGCCGGCCGCTGCCGAGCGGTCCGGTATTCCAGCCCCTGCGCGTCATGTAATTGGTGCCGATCATCAGTTCGTCGATGTCTTCGACACCGAAATTGGTGTGATGATAGATCGGATGTCCTGGCAGAGCCGGGAACTTCATGTCGATCAGAAACAGGTTGTGGTGCTCGTTGGCGCCGTCGCAGCGGAGATAGAAACCCATGCCGATCTGTTCCTCCGACATGCGGAAATTCAGGTTGTCGCGATACCACTCATATTCCTCGCGCGGATTGGGCACGGCAAAGACTGTATGGGTGATGGTCTTGGGCCGGGCGCGCGTCTTCCACTTGCGCTGGGTGTTCAGGCGATTGATATGGCCGGGTGCGTTGATCGGGTCCGGCGCGTAGGTCACCTTCTTGCGGGTAAAGACCTTCAGCGCCGAGGGCAGGCCGGCGCCGGCGATGAAATGCACGGTGCCGTCATTGTCGCGACGGATTTCCTGGTTTTTCGCCAGCTTCTCCGCCAGTTCGTCCAGGCTCTCCTGGCTGTCGACACCCCAGGTCACCTTCTTGACGCCCTTGCCCTGATAGATCGACGTCGGCACGCTCGGATCGTCGATAGAGCGCAGGATGACGTTGGAGCCTTCGTCGAGCCGGTAATGGGTCTGGTGTTCGTCGGCGCCCTTCTGCACGAGGCCGAAATCGTCGAAGAACCGGGTGCTCTTCTCCAAGTCCTCGACGCCGAAAAGCAGCGTTTCAATGCCCGTGATAGCCATGTGGCCTCCCTGTCTGTGCTGGTGCGCCCGCGAAATCGTCGACATCCGCGAACGCTTTGCCGCCGATTTCCTCCATTTCGTTTACTTATACAGCCGACCAAACAATCTGAAAAATGGATTGCCGAGATAGGATTTATCGATGCCGCCGATGCATCTCACCAGCTTGTGGCGCCGCCATCGATGGAAAGATCGGCGCCGGTGACATAGCGGGATTCGTTGGAAGCAAGGTAGACGGCCAGCCAGCCGGTATCCTCGGGCGTGCCGAGCTGGGCCAGCATCATCTTGCTCCAGACCGCCTTCATCATCCCCTCGTTGCCGAGATGGCGCTCCGTTTCCTCCGTCAGGATGAAGCCGGGAGCGATTGAATTGGCGCGAATATTGAGCTTGCCGCCTTCCATCGCCATCTGCCGGGTCATGGCCAGCACGCCGCCCTTGCCGGCGCAATGGGCGAGGGCAGGCGAGGTGTCGAGCGCCACATGGGCATTGGCGGAGGAGAAATTGATGATCGAGCCGCCCTTTGCCTTCATCATCGGCCAGATGGCGCGCGTGACGAGGAAGACGGTGTCGAGTTCGCCCGAAATCGTCTTGCGCCAGTCGGCGAAACTCATGTCCTCGATCCAGGCGAAGACGACGATGGCCGCCGCATTGACGAGCACCTGTACGTCGCCGAGATGTTGGCTTGCGGCGCCGCTCAGCTGAGCGGCGCCGTCTTCGGAGGTCAGGTCCGAGGCCGTGGTGAAAATCTCCGGCAGGCCAGCCGCTTTGGCCTCCGACTTGAGCTGTTCGAGTGCCTGTGCATTGATGTCGCAGGCGAGCACGCGCGCACCCTGGGCGGCAAGCATCAGCGCAATGCCCTTGCCAATGCCGCGGCCCGCACCGGTGACGACGGCATTCTTGCCGACGACACGCGTTCCCGACCAGGCGGCGATGACATTGGGTGTGTAATCCATATTCGTCTCCTCGATCAGCCTTTGACTGCGTCGCTGGTGCGCATGGCATTGAGCGTCTGCTGGCCAAGTCCGTTCACGGCAGTTTCGATGATGTCGCCATCGCCGAGGGCGGGCAGGTCGTTCAGGAGTGGCCCGCTGTCGACGCCGCAGCAGAGGATGTCGCCCGGAAACAGCTGGAAATCCTGGCTCAGCCGCGCGAGGCTCGCTTCGATTGTCTCAGCCCGGTCGCCGAACCGCGCCGGAAAGGACTTCTCGCCGTTGACGGCGATGTTGATGTCCGCCGCCGCGATATCGCCGGCAAAGGCGCGCGGCACGAAATAGGGACCGGTCGGCAGGAAGGAGGGCTGCGACTTGCCCTCCAGCCAGGCCTCCTGCCGTGCGTCAAGCATGGTCACATCGGTCACGGTGACGTAACCGGCGATCGCCGCGGCAGCCTCGTCGGCGTCACAAAGATAGGCAGGCTGGCCGATGACAGCGCCGATCCTGGCTTCGGCGACCACCTTGCCGGGGCGCTTGGGCAGATGGATCTTGGCTTTGGGGCCAACCACGGTGGAGGCGAGTTTTGTCGTGAATCTCGGCTCCTTCGACATGCCGATGCCGGTGAGCTCGCAAAGAATCTGGCGTGGTGCCTCGATCGGCGCGCAAGGCGTCAGGAACTCCACCGCCGTCAGTGCACTACGGAAATATTTGCCGGCTGCGGCATCGTCGAGCGCGATCACGGTTGCCGAAAGGGCGACGAAATTGTGTTCCCAATTCTGCAGCAGGCCATAAATCGACTCGCGACCGGTCAAGGCCATGCCGAGCCGCGCGGCGAGCGGCGCGACCGCCTCGATCGAAATCGCCGCCTCGTCGTCCAACACCAGAGCCGGAAAGGCCGGGCTGCCGCTGACGGTGAACATCCCCAATATGAACGGGATCTGCGCTACCTGGCTCATCGGCTTCCTCCCTGACCGATACCGTCTTAGCCGCAGCCATCCCTTCGGAAAAATGGATTTCCGAGATAGAATCTATCGGTCCCGCGGATGGATCGTTCCGGGCGCGGCCGGCCTGCCCGAATTGGCCGAGAGCAGCTCGATCAACTGGCCGCGCAGCCAGATCAGGCATTCGTCGCTGTCGTTATAGACGTGCCATTGCAGCGTCTCATGAATATG
Organism: Rhizobium sp. P2_G2; assembly: GCF_056403555.1. Taxonomy (NCBI): domain Bacteria; kingdom Pseudomonadati; phylum Pseudomonadota; class Alphaproteobacteria; order Hyphomicrobiales; family Rhizobiaceae; genus Rhizobium; species Rhizobium sp. P2_G2. Next base: position 89,290 of record NZ_JBFUFF010000023.1, on the reverse strand, counting down.
CGGGATTTCCACCGGCGGCCTGAGCAGCTTGAGCGGCATCATCCCGGCAAAGGTTTCAGCCAACCGCCGTTGCATCAGCGCGACACGCTGGGTGCCGACGATCAGGAAGGGCACGGTCGAGAAGGAGGAGGTGGACACTTCCACCAGCCGGTCGGTGCCGAAGCGCTCGATGAACCAATCCTCGAAGGTCGGCATCGCCTGGGTGAAGCTGACGGTGACATGCCTCATCTTGAGGAAATCCGCCAGCGCAATGCTGTCGCCCTGGACCTGCTCGTTGCCCGACCAGACGACGGCGCGGTAGTCATCCGAGAACAGATGCGCGGTCGGATGATCCGGCGAGAGGTAAATATCCGGCATGGCCAGGAATTCGACTTCACCACGCTCTAGCATGCCGCGCGGGTCTTCGCCCGGCGAGATCAGTACGAAGCTCAGGTCGGGCGCTTTGCGCTCTATGGCGCGGAGCGCTTCCGAAAGTGCGGCGATGATCATGAAATCGGAGGCAATGATGCGGATTTCGCGCTTGGTGGTTCGCGGATCGAAGTCCGGCCGCTGGATGATCGTGCCTTCGACCTGCAGCAAGACGTTGCGCACGGCCGGCAGCAGTTCGGCAGCACGCGGTGTCATCACCATGCTGCGGCCAAGCTGCACGAGGAGCTCATCGTTGAAATATTCCCTCAGCCGCGTCAGCGCGCCCGATGTCGCCGATTGGCTTAGACACAATTTATCGGCCGCGCGCGAAACATTGCGCTCGGTGAGCAGGCAATCGAGCGTCACCAGAAGATTGAGATCAAGTCCCTTGAACCGCACGGCATCCTCCCAACGGTTTGACGGATCGCCGGCTCCTCATCCATCGATCGGCATCAGCACATACCCAGTCTTTAAATCCTTGTTTTCTTTAGCGCTACCGAATGCCGAACAATCGTTCCCGCACCTTGATCAGATGCGTGCGCATCTCCTTCTCCGCCCGGTCCGGATCTCCCGACTTGATTGCCGCAACAATAGCCGAATGCTGCTTGTCAGTCTCGGATGGTGCGCTTTGGCTGGCGAATACTTCGTTCAGCCGGGCATCGAGGCTGGCGCGGCCCTGCGTCCTGAGCGTGTCATAGAGCAGGAGCAGCAGGCTGTTGCGCGTCGCCTCGGCAATCAGCCGGTGGAGGCGTTCATCCAACCGTTTCCATTGCGGATAGGATGATGCCTCCGTCATTTCCGCGAGGCAGCGCTCGAGCGCCTGTATGTCAGCTGGGCGCGCGGCGATTGCCGCCTGTGCGGCAAGCTGGGGTTCGAGCGCCTTGCGCGCATCCATGATGTCGCCGAGGCTGATATCGTCGAGCCATTCCGGCGATGCCACGTCCAGGGCGCGCTGGCCGACGAATGTGCCCTTGCCGACATGCCGCCAGATCGCCCCTTCCTCCTCCAGCCGTTTCAGCAGCGTCCGGACGCGGCCCCGCGTGACGGCCAGTTCCTCGGCGAGCTTGGGCTCCGGCGGCAATTGCAGATCGCCGCGCGCAATCCTCTCATCGATATAGGCGCGCAAGCGGGAAAGGTCGTCATTCGGCTCGGGCATTGTCCACTCCGGATCATCCAATGCTTTTGTAATGGGCGCTAGGAGAGAATTCAACATCAATCAACATTAGTATTGACATGCATCAATATAAAAATTAAATAGACAGTAATCGAGAAATTGATTGATATAAGGAGTGTGCCTTGCCGGCCGTTGCAGACCTCACCAGCCCGACATTGTTCCTGGGCAGCGAAGACGTGGAGCGTGTCTTCTCCTGGAAAGACGCGATTGCGGCATTGAAGGCCGCCTATGGAGAGACGATCGGCGACGCCATGTTTCCGCCGCRAACGATGGCCAGGGGCGACGGCCTCTGGCTTCGCACGCTTTCCGGCGTTGCGCCCGACGGCAGCGTCATGGGCGCGAAACTGATTGCCGCGAACCACCGTCAAGGTCGAGCCAGCTACGTGATTCCGCTGTTCGACCAGTCGACGGTCGAGCTCGTGGCGTTGATCGACGGCAATCTGATCACTGGCTATCGGACGGCCGCGACCACCGCACTCGCCGTCGATGCATTGACCCGACCGGGCAGGATCGATGTCGGCGTGCTCGGCACCGGATTTGAGGCGCGCAACCATCTGCAGGCGCTCGCCGCCACCCGTGACATAGGAACGGTAAAGGTTTTCAGCCCCCGCGCCGAGAGCCGTAGCAGCTTCGTGCGCGACATGTCGGCGTCAGGCTTTGATATTGCCGATTTCTATTCCGCCCAGGCGGTTGTGGAAGCGGCGCCCGATGTCCTGCTCTGTGCCGCGCGTTCGCGTGGTGAAGTACCGCTTTTCCAGGGCGAGTGGCTGTCGCACGGAATGACCATCGCCTCGATCGGCTCGACGCTTCCGGAGCAGAGGGAGGTCGATCCTCTGACGATTTCCCGCGCCAGCCTCATCGTCGCCGACATGCCGGCTGAAGTCGGCGAAGATACCGGCGACATGCGGGCGGCCAAGCAGGCCGGCGTCGAATTTCACGGCAAGCTGATCGCGCTTGCCGATCTGATCGGCGGACGCAGACCGGGCCGGCAGGCGGATGACGAGATCCTACTCTATAAATCGGTCGGTGCAGCATTGCAGGATATTTCGGTTGCAGCCATGTGCCTGGCGCGCGCCAAGGCGCTCGGCATCGGAACGCCTCTTTCCCAAACGATCAGGCCGGTGCTGAAATGACGATGTCCGATCTTATTCCTACACCCTCTGTTCTCTCAGATCCCAGCCTGTGGAAGACCGCGGCCTATGTGAACGGGCAATGGCTGAATGCAGGCGACGGCGGAGGCTATGCGCTCTTCAACCCCTCGACCGGTGCCAAGCTGACAGACCTGCCGCGATTGAGCCGGGACCAGGTTTCCGCTGCGATCGACACCGCCCACGTCGCCTATGGCAAATGGCGAAAATTGACAGGCAAACAGCGCGCCATCCTGCTGCGCAAGTGGTACGAGCTGATCACCGCCCATTCCGAGGACCTGGCACGGATCATCGTGCTGGAGGAAGGCAAGCCGCTTCGTGAAGCCATAGGGGAGGTGGCCTATGCGGCCTCCTTCGTCGAATGGTTTTCCGAAGAAGCCAAGCGCGTTCGCGGCGATGTCATGGCGGCACCCGAGCCCGGGCGCCGGATTGTCGTGCTCAAGGAGCCTGTCGGTGTGTGCGCCGCGATCACGCCGTGGAATTTTCCGGCGGCAATGATCACCCGCAAGGCAGCGCCGGCGCTCGCCGCCGGCTGCACCATGGTGGTCAAGCCGGCCGAGCAGACGCCTTTGACGGCTCTGGCACTTGCCGAACTGGCCGAGCGTGCGGGCATTCCGGCCGGCGTCTTCAACGTCGTCCTCGGCAAGGCCCGCGACATCGGCCCGGAACTCACCGGCAATCCGCTCGTGCGCAAGATCACCTTCACCGGCTCGACCGAAGTCGGCCGCTTGCTGCTCGAACAATCGGCCGCGACGATCAAGAAGGCATCGATGGAGCTGGGCGGCAATGCGCCGCTATTGGTCTTCGACGATGCCGACCTGGACCAGGCCGTCGATGGCATGATCGCCACCAAATACCGCAATACCGGCCAGGCCTGCATCAGCGCCAACCGCGCCTATGTCCAGGCCGGCGTTTACGACCGTTTCGTCGAGATGCTGGCCGAGCGCGTAGCGAAGCTGAAAGTCGGTGATGGTTTCGAGCCAGATGTGCAGCAGGGGCCGCTGATCGACGAAAATGCCTTGACCAAGGTCGAGGCGCATATCGCGGATGCCGTGGCCAAGGGTGCGCGTGTCGTGGGCGGCGGCAGGCGGCATGCCCGCGGCGGACTGTTCTTCGAGCCGACCGTGCTTGCCGACGTGACCTCCGGCATGCTGGTCACGATTGAGGAAACCTTCGGGCCGGTGGCGCCGATCGTCCGCTTCGAGACGGAGGAAGAGGCCATAGCCCTTGCCAACGACACCGAGTTCGGTCTCGCCGCCTATCTCTTCTCCCGGGATGCAGCGCGGATCTGGCGCGTTGCTGCGGCGATCGAAGCGGGCATGGTCGGCATCAATACCGGCCTGATCTCCAATGAAGTGGCGCCCTTCGGCGGCGTGAAACAGTCCGGTATCGGCCGCGAAGGCTCGATCTACGGCATCGAGGAATTTCTGGAACTCAAATACCTCGCCTGGGAAGGCGCAGGTGAAGCGGCTTGAAGGGGAAACGATATGGCTGGTTATAAGCGGCATGAGGCGCGCCAATGGGCGCGCGAAAAGCTGGTCGGTGTCATCAACTGCACGATCCCGTCCTTTTCCAACGATCTCACCCGCCTGAACGAAAAGGCGATCCGGCACGACACCCGTCTGGCCATTGAACACGGCTTCATGGGGTCGTTGGGGGTTTCCGAGGTCGCAATCACCTTGCCGGAATATCTCGAATTCCTGCGCATCATGAAGGACGAAGCCGGCGACAGGCTGGTTATCGTGCATCACGCCAGCTGGAACACGCTGGAGCAGAATATCGAGGCGCTCAAGGGCGCGGAGGCCGCCGGCGCCGAATTCGTGCTTCTTTCCTATCCTCCGGCCTTCTATCCCGAGAGTGAAGACGATATCTATCATTATACCAAGGCTCTGTGTGACGCGACCAATCTCGCGGTCATGCTTTTCCCGATGTTCCTCTGGGGATTTGCGACCCGCATCCACCCCTCCGACATCCCCGTATCGGTGATCCGCCGGCTGATCGATGATTGCCCCAATATTGCGGCGATCAAGGCCGAAGGCGGTTTTCCTGGCATCCAGAGCGTGATCGAATGCGACCGCCTGTTCGGCAAGGAAGTGGTGATCTCGATGCCGATCGAGGGCGAGCTCATCCCGCTCGCACAGCTCATGCCGATCCAGCTTTCCGCGACCAGCGACCACGAATATTACGGTCCGATGATCCCCAGGGTCTTCAATCACCTGCGGGCCGGCGAATTCGATGAGGCGACCCGCATCTATTGGCAGCTTCACCCGGCGCGCAAGGTCAAGACGCAAGTGGCGCAGCAGATGCACGGCGGCCACTTCATCAACCGTTATGTCTGGAAATTCCAGGGATGGCTGCAGGGCTATAACGGCGGACCACTCAGGATGCCGACGCAGCGCATTCATGACCAGCAAATGCTGGCCCTGCGCAAGGGGCTGATCGATGCGCAGCTGCAGCCGAGCATGGAGCCGTTCCGGGAGTTCTTTGTCGGGCGCAATCCGATGTAACCCGCCGCGAAACTATCGGTCCTGCGGATCGGTTGCCGCAGTGCCGATCGGGCTGCCGAGATGGGCCGCGATCAGTTCGATGAACTGGCCGCGCAGCCAGATCAGGCACTCGTCGCTGTCGTTATAGACATGCCATTGCAATGTCTCATGGATTTGCGGGATTTCGACCGGCGGCTTGAGCAGCTTGAGCGGCATCATCTGCGAAAACACTTCTGCGAGCCGCCGGTGCATGAGCGCGATGCGCTCGGTGCCGACGATCAGGAAGGGCACGGTTGAATAGGATGAGGTGGAAACCTCCACCAGCCGGTCGTTGCCGAAGCGCTCGATGAACCAGCCTTCGAAGCTCGGCCCGGTCAGCGTGTAGCTCACCGTCACATGCCGCATTCTGAGGAAGTCCGCGAGCGAGATGCCGTCGCCCTGGATATGCGCATTGCTTGACCAGACGACTGCCCGATAGTCATCGGAAAACAGATGCGCGCTCGGATGATCCGGCGAGAGGTAGACATCCGGCATGGCCAGGAATTCGACTTCGCCGCGCTCCAGCATGCCGCGTGGGTCTTCGCCCGGCGAGATCAGCACAAAGCTCAGGTCGGGCGCCCTCTGCTTGATCGTCCGCAGGATATCGGCGAGCGCGGCGATCACCATGTAATCGGAAGCGACGATACGGATCTCGCGCTTGGCGGTCAGCGGATCGAATTCCGGGCGCTTGATGATCGTGCCTTCGACCTGCAGCAGCACATTGCGTACGGCCGGCAGCAGTTCGGCTGCGCGCGGCGTCATCACCATGCTGCGGCCGAGCTGCACGAGGAGCTCATCGTTGAAATATTCTCTCAGCCGCGTCAGCGCGCCCGACGTCGCCGATTGGCTCAGACACAATTTATCGGCCGCGCGCGAAACATTGCGCTCGGTGAGCAGGCAATCGAGCGTCACCAGCAGATTGAGATCGAGTCCCTTGAACCGCATCGCGTCCTCCCAGCGCTTCGCGGATCGATGGCCCCTCGTTCATCGATCCCTTCGATAGGCATATGGCGTACCGAGATGAGGATCGACATTGACCGGCGCGATTTCCGCAATTATTTAATTGGTCAACCAACTAATTTATGTCAAGAGGATCATCATGCAAGCGCCACTTCTGGACACTATCGTTCCGCATCACTTCTGCATCAGCGTCGGCGACCGCGATGCGGCGATCGAATGGTGGCGCGCGATGTTTGGTTTCGAACCGGAATTCAGCTTCGAGATCGCCCATATCAAGGCGCGCGGCGCGTTCGTCCGCAAAGGCGCGATGCGGATCGAGATTTTCGAGATTGCCGGTTCCGAGCCGACACCTGCCGGCCGCCTACGGCCCAATACCGACCTGCAGGTCCAGGGCATGAAGCATTTCTGCTTTGCCGTCGATGACGTGCAGGCGGCGCTGGAAAAGCTCCATGGGGCAGGCGCACGGATCGCCGGCGTGGCGCGCGGTGTGGGCACGCCCATGCGCGAGGAAGCCGACCCGAACTTGCGTGACGGCATGACGCCGGCCACTGCCTTCTTCATCACCGATCCCTGGGGAAGCCTGATAGAGATCCTCGGCCGGCGGGATTTCCCCGAATAGGGCTTTTCGTTACGGATGCGGGTGAACGCGGGCACGCTTTTCTTTCCCGCGGCATGGCTTATTGTTGGCGCGGATCGACCGTCAATCCGGCATCGATCCGCCGCACCGATTGCCAGCCTCGCCCGGAGCCCCATGTCGGCAGACCCGCTGAAAGACCTTGTCGCGCATTTGAAGAAGACGGATCCCGCCTTCGATGCCGCCGCACTCACTGCACTTGCTGATGATATCGCCGCGGCCGCGCATGAGCGCAACGATCCGGTGCGCGAAATCATGGCCCGGCTCGGCGACCGCTGGAGTGCACTGCTCTTGGCCGTGCTCGCCACCGGCAGCTACCGGCACGCAGCTTTGCGCCGGATCATCGCGGTGGTTTCGGCCGAGAAGGCGATATCGCAGCGCATGCTGACGCTCAGGCTCAGGGCGCTGGAAAGAGATGGACTGGTGGGACGCTCGGTCTTCCCCAGCGTGCCGCCAGCGGTCACCTATTCCCTGACGCCGTTGGGCCGGCAGTTGGCCGACAGGCTGGAGGACATGATCCGCTGGATCAAGGAAAACGAGCCGGTGATTGCCAAAGCAAGGGCCGAGTTCGTCGCCTGATGCTTGTCAATCCCGCAACGCATTCAGCCCCGCCAGACAGAATTTCAGCAGCAGCCGATAGGATGTGTCGAGATCGGAACTCGAATACCGTCCGTCTGACAGCGCATCGACGCGGCGGTTCTTGGAAACGGTCTGCAACATCAGCACCAGGATGAAGGAAAAGCCGCGCATCAATTCCTCTTCGCCCATGTCCGGAAGGAGCGCGCGCATGCGGGTGACGAAGAGATTGGCGGTCTCGTCGAAATTCTCCCTGATATGGCCCAGCCAGCGTTCATGGGCGCCGAGCTTGGCGAGCAGCAGCAGATAGGCCTGCCAGCCTTCGTCGTCGCTCTGCATCTGCTCGAAAAGGGGATGCATGAAGGCGTCGAGCAGGCTTTCGAGCGACACATTGCCGCTCGTATCGAGCGCGGTAAGCCGGTCGCGGCGCGTCTGGTTGAGAATTTCCGCCCGCCGCGCCACAATCGCCGAGAACAGATTTTCCTTGGTCTTGAAGTGATAGCTGGCGAGCGCCAGCGTCACGCCCGCGGCATCAGTGATGTCACGCAGCGAGACCGTGTCGAACGATTGATTGCCGAACAGGATTTCGGCGGCATTGATGATCTTTTCGCGGGTCTGGTCCCCGTTGGCGCGTGTGTTCGGGCTTGGGCCGCTCCGTTTCCCGGCGCTTCTCCTCATGTCCTTCATCGGCAGGTCTCCGCTTCGTTCGGCGGCATATCCGGACATGGAGCGCTTCGGCGATCGATCTCCTCGATGTATCGATGAAACCGATGGAGCGATCCGGATTTACCGTCTTTACCGTAATTGGTTGAGTGTATAAACAAGTACCGATCGAACGCAAGACCGAATGCTTAAGGGGGAGGGCCTGAAGCGTTCCGTGAGATCTTGCGGCAGCGGACATCGTCACGATTACCTTGGGAGGTTCTTATGAACGACGATCTTCTTACATCCATGGTGGGCGCCAAACTCAAGCGGCGCGACATGCTGCGCGGCGCCGGCAAGCTCGCAGCGGCCACGACCGCGCTTTCCATGCCGGCTTTGCGCCCGGCGCTCGCTGCCGATGATACGCTGCGCATCGGCTTTGTCGTGCCGCTTTCCGGTATTCGTGCTTCTTTCGGCGCTTCGACCACTCACACGATCGAGGCGGTGAAAACGGCGCTCAAGGATGGGGTGAAAATCAACGGCAAGACCTATGCCGTCGAGATCATCGTCAAGGACAACCAGTCCAGTCCGACGCGCTCGCTGCAGGTGGGCAATGAGCTGATCCTCAACGATCAGCCCGATATCATCCTGGTTTCCGATGCCGAGGGCGGCACGGCGATCGCCAATCTGGCCGATGCGCGCGGCGTGCCGCAGATATCCTCCCAGGGTCCCTGGCAGGGCTGGGCCTTCCAGCGCAAATACAATGCGGAAAAGGGTTTTCCGTTCACCTTCCACTTCTTCTGGGGCGCTGACGAGCTTGGCGTCGCCTATGCCAAGATGTGGGATACGCTGCCGACCAACAAGAAGGTCGGCACGCTCTATGCCGACAATGACGGCGGCCGGGCAATGCATGATCCCACGCACGGCTTCCCGCCCGCTTTCAAGGCGGCTGGCTATGACGTGATCGACAGCGGCCTGTTCCGCATGGATACGGACGATTTCTCCACCCAGATCGCCGCCTTCAAAGAGGCCGGGGTCGAGATTGTCGCCGGTCATGCTTTCGAAAACCATCTTGCCACCTTCTGGAACCAGGCAATCCAGGTCGGCTTCAAGCCGAAGATCTGCACGATTGCCGCCGGTCTGCTCTTCCCGTCTTCGGTCGGCAATCTCGGCGACCGCGGCAATGGCATGTCGACGGAAGTCTGGTGGACGCCATCCTTCCCCTACAAGTCGTCGCTGACCGGTCAGAGTGCCCGTGAAATCGGCGATGCCTATACGGCTGCGACCGGTAACCAGTGGACCCAGCCGCTCGGCTACGACCACGCGCTGCTGGAAGTGGGACTGGCCGCGCTCAAGTCTGCGTCCGACCCGAAGGACAAGAAGGCGGTTCGCGATGCGATTGCGGCGCTGACCGTCGACACCGTCGTCGGCAAGGTGGACTTCAAAGGCTCGCCGCTCAAGAATATCGGCCTGACGCATATTGCCGCCGGTCAGTGGCAGAAGACGAATGGCGGCAAGTTCCCGTTCGATCTCAAAGTGGTCGATAATTCCACCAATCCGGCGCTTGCCGTCGAAAGCAAGCTGCAGCCGCTGGCGTTCTGATCCATGATAGATGGCCGGGCGCGAAAATTCGCCCGGCTTTCCCGGCTGAACCGATGCGTGTCGACATTTGTCGATGCGGCGGGGTCCGATGAAAACGATAAGGTGCGGTTTTGGCGCTTCTGGAAGTCAGGGATCTCAACAAGAGTTTTGGCGCGATCGTGGTTGCCGATCACGTCGATCTCAAGATCGATGTCGGCGAATGCACCGGCGTGATCGGCCCCAATGGTGCCGGCAAGAGTTCGCTGTTTTCGCTGATTTCGGGAAGCCTTGAGCCGGACAGCGGCTCGGTTTTCCTCGATGGGCAGGATATTACCCGCCTCCCGGCGCATAAGCGGGTGCATCGGGGTATCGGCCGCGCCTTCCAGATCCCGCAGCCGTTCAACGGGCTCTCGGTTTATGAGAATGTCTATTCGGCCGCCAGTTTCGGCGCGCGGCTTTCGGCCAAACGGGCGCGCGACGTGGCACGCGATGTGCTCGACCGGACCGGCCTCGCCGAGATGGGCAACAAGCAGGCGGGTTCACTGACATTGCTCAACCGCAAGCGCCTGGAACTCGCCAAAGCGCTCGCCGTCGGCGCCAAATTGCTGATGCTGGATGAAATCGGCGCCGGGCTGACCGAGCGCGAAGTAGACAGGCTGGTGCAGACCATAGCCGAACTGAAGAAGGACCATGCGATCATCTGGATCGAGCACATTGCCCATGCGCTCAAATCCGTGGCGGACCGGATCGCTGTCCTTCATTTCGGCCGCAAGCTGCTCGAGGGCCAGCCTGAGGATGTGATGTCGAGCGCAATCGTCAAGGAAATCTATATGGGGCTCGCGGTCGATGGCTCTCATTGAAGTGGAAGACCTCCAAGCCTTCTATGGCGACATGCAGGCCTTGTTCGGCGTATCGCTGGTTTTGGCCGAAAAGGAATGCCTAGCTTTGGTCGGCGCCAATGGCGCGGGAAAATCGACCATCCTGCGCTGCCTGACGGGGCTCAACCGCAATATCCGCGGCCGGATTCGCTATGAGGGGACCGATATTGCCGGCAATCCCGCCGAGCGCATTGCCCGGGCCGGCATCGCCATGGTGCCGGAAGGGCGCATGCTGTTCGCCTCGCTGACCGTCGAGGAAAACCTGACCATGGGTGCGCTCACCAGGCGTTCCGGCGCCTGGACGTTGCCCCGTGTCTACGAACTCTTTCCGATCCTTGCCGAGCGGCGCGCGCAGATGGCGGTGACGCTGTCCGGCGGCCAGCAGCAGATGGTCGCCATCGGCCGGGCGCTATTGTCCAATCCGCGGGTGATGCTGTGCGACGAGATTTCGCTCGGCCTGGCGCCGGTCGTGGTCGGGCAGATCTACGAATCCTTCAAGACCATCCGCGCCGAAGGCATGTCGCTGATCGTGGTGGAACAGGACATCAACCGCGCCCTTGCCGTTAGCGATCGGCTTCTGTGCCTGCTCAAAGGCCAGGTCACGCTCCAGCAACAGTCGGGCTCGGTGGATATCGAGCGGCTGACGTCGGCCTATTTCGGGGATTGACGGCATGATCTATCTCGAAACGCTCATCAACGGCATCCTGCTTGGCGGCCTCTACGGTATCCTCGGCCTCGGCCTCGCGCTCGTTTTCGGCGTGATGCGGGTGATCAATGTCGCGCATGGCGAATTCATCGTCGGCGCAGCCCTGCTCGCCTCCTCGATCCTCTCCGCCTTTCCTGGTCTCAATGCGCTCGTGGCAATCATTCCGGTGGCGATCATTGCCTTCGTCGTCGGCTATCTGTTCCAGCTTCTTTTGCTCAACAAGGTGGTCAAGAGCGGTGATATGCTCGCGCCGATGCTGGTGACGTTCGGCGTGTCGATCATCATCCGCAACCTGATGCTGGCGGAGTTCGGGTCAAACCCGATGGCGATCAATGCCGGTCCGATCGCCCAGGCTTCCTTCGCCATCGGCAGCGTGCATATCGGTCTTCTGCCGCTGATCACGCTTGCCATCTCGGTCGCCCTGTTCGGCCTGCTGCAATATCTCATCAAACACACCACCTTCGGAAAGACCATCCGGGCGACGGCGGATAATCCGGACATCGTGCGGCTGATGGGGGTCAACCCGACCCGCGTCTATGCACTCGTCATGGGCATCGCCTTCGTCATGGCTGCCGTAGCCGGTGTGCTGCTTGCCCTGCGCACCTCGTTTTCCGCGACGTCGGGCGTCGACCGCATCCTGATCGCCTTCGAAGTCGTGGTGCTCGGCGGGCTCGGCTCGTTCTGGGGCGCGCTGATTGCCGGCGTGCTTCTGGGTGTCGTGCAATTGATGAGCTTCCAGTTCGATGCGAATTCGGGTCTGCTCTATGCCCATCTGCTGTTCTTCTTCTTCCTCATTCTGCGCCCGAACGGGCTTTTCGGAGCTAAAGCATGAATGCGCTGACCTTGCGCGCCATTCCGTTCGCGCTCTTCCTCGTCTTCATGGCTCTCGGTCCGATGCTGATGAGCGATGGTAATCTGCATCTCATGACCGAGATGTTCGTGGTCATCATCATTGCCTCGATGTGGAACCTGCTGGCCGGCTATGCCGGGCTGATGTCGCTGGGCCACCAGATGTATTTCGGCGCCGGCGGTTATGTGCTCTACCTCTTCGCCAATGCCACCGGCCTGCATCCCTATCTGGGGCTGATTGCCGCCTTCCTGTTCGGCGGTGCGGCGGCGGCCTTGATTGCACCGATGTTGTTCCGGCTGCGTGACGCTTATTTCGCCATTGCCAGCTGGGTGCTGGCGGAAATGGTGTCGATCGCCGTGCAGAAGACGGACGCGCTCGGCGGCATTACCGGTGTTTCGCTCACCGATATGTCGGTGATCGATTTTGCTCTGTTCGAGTCGCAGATGTTCGTGATCGGAGCGATCATGGTGCTGGCGGCGGTGCTGGGCAGCCTGTGGCTGCTGCGCTCCAAACCGGGTCTCGCCTTCATGTGCCTGCGCGACAATGAGCGCGCTGCCGCTGCGATCGGCATCGACGTCTGGCCCAACCGGCTGCTTGCCTATGTGCTGTCCGCCGCCGGCTGTGCGGCGGCAGGGGGGCTCAGCCTGCTCAGCGGCCTCGTCGTCCAGCCCGGCAATGCGCTGTCGCCGGAATGGACCGTGATCATGACCTTTGTCGTGGTTGTCGGCGGGATCGGTACATTGGAAGGCCCGATTCTCGGGACATTCATCTATTTCGGCCTGCGGCAATTGCTGACCGTCGTCCTGCCGCTCAGCGGCACCTGGTATCTGGTGGCGATGGGCGTGGTGGCGGTGGCGACCATGCTCTATGCGCCGCGCGGCCTCTGGCCGATCCTGCGTGACCGGCTCGGCATGGACTGGCTGTCGGTGCGGCGCGTGATGTGATTTGCGGAGGGCCTTGCGGCACACTGCGAGGGAGAAACAAATGACGAAGTCTCTTGAAGGGCGCGTGGCGATCGTTACCGGCGGTGCGGGCGGCATCGGTTCGGCGACCTGCGGGGTCATGGCCGAGCGTGGTGCGCGCGTGGTCGTCGCTGACATCGACCGGGAACGGGCAGAAGCCATGGCGGCGGCGCTGCCGGATGCACTGGCCGTCAAAGTCGATTTGGCCAGCGAGGATGAAATCGCAGCGCTCTTCGCCGCGACCGTGGAACGCTATGGCCGGCTTGACATACTCGACAACAATGCCGCGCTGCTTGGCCCCGACATTATCCGGCAGGACCATGACATCGCTTCGATGTCCACCGAGCTCTGGGATCGCACGTTTGCCGTCAATGTGCGCGGCACCATGCTCTGCTGCCGCCATGCTCTCAAGATCATGGAAGGCCAGCAGTCCGGGTCGATCATCAACACCGCCTCCAACCTGGCGCTGCAGGGCAATGTCATCCAGGCGGCCTACAGCGCCTCGAAGGCGGCGATCCTGCAGATGACGCGCTCGATCGCGACCTCGCATGGCAAGCGCGGCATCCGCTGCAACTCGGTCCTGCCGGGCCTCACCGGCTCCAGGGCGGCGCTCGAAGACCTGCCGCCGCGGCTCAGGCAAATCGTCGAGGAGGAGACGCTGACGCCCTATCTCGGCGATCCCATGGACATCGCCCATGCGGTCGCCTTCCTCGCTTCCGACGAGGCGCGCTACATTACCGGGCAGATGATCGTCGTCGATGGCGGCACGTCGATCCACATACCGGGCTTCGCGCGGCTTGGCGAAATGATCGCCGGCAATTGATCCGGACGATGGGAAACGACAAATGCAGAGCGCGCGCTTCGAGGACTATATCCGCCGGTTCAACGCAGAGGACCCGACGGCGTTTGACGAATATCTCGCAGCCGACATGAAAATGCTGAACGGCGCGCTGGAATTCAGCGGTATCGAGGGCATGCGGCATCACTACGAAAAGCTGATCTGGCCGCATTTCTCCGAAAGGCTGAACGTGCAGGGTTTTGTCAGCGACGAGAGGTCGCTGGCGGTGAAGATGTGGACGCGGTTCACCGCGCGGACGGATGCCGATACCCTGTTCGGGCCGGTAAAGCAGGGCGAGCTCTTCGATTATCGCGGCGTGATTTTCTATGAGATCCGGGAGGGTCGGTTCTCGAGCATTACCGTGGCCTATAACAGCTTCACCAACACGAAGGTGGACGGTGCCGTGATCGACATGGGCATGCCGCATTAGGTCTTGTCCGGAACGGGCTTCAAGGAACAGCACGGGCATCGATCTTACCCAGAAGACGATATCACTTTTCGACCGCGCTTCCTCAGAGAGGGCGGTCATGCCGCCTTGCTGAACGTCCGTCCCGTCTCTCCGATATAGGCGTCGAAGGTGGAGGCGACGGCGCGGACGAGGAACCGTTGTTTGGCGTCAAGCCTGACCACGCCATTCTCGATCTCCACGATCCCGTCAGCGACCATGGCGCTGAGGCGTGCATTGCTTTCCAGAAGGAATTCGGGCGGAAAACCATGCACCAGGGAGATCGTGGAGACGTCGGCCGCGAAGTCGCACATCAGGCGCTCGATGACATCGGCGCGCAATCTGTCTTCCGCCGTCAGCCGATAGCCTTTGGCTGTCGCCAACGAGCCCGATGAAATCTGGCTTGAATAGAGGCCAGGCGGCACCTGGTTCTGGACATAACCGCCATTGATGCGGCCGATGGCCGACGCGCCGAATCCCAGGAGATTGTCGCATTGATCCGTGGTGTAGCCTTGGAAATTCCGGCGCAGTTTGCCGCTATCGGCGGCCTGCGTCAGGTCATCGCCGGGGAGCGCGAAATGATCCAGGCCGATCTGCCGGTAGCCGGCTGAAACGAGCGCCTTGGCGATGGCTTCCGCTTGTTCATTCCGGGCTGCCGCGCCAGGCAGTGCCTCCTCGTCGATCAGTCGCTGATGCTTTTTGAACGAGGGGATATGGGCATATCCGAAAACGGAAAAGCGGTCGGGCCGCATCGCCAGCGACATCTGCACGGTTTCGATGCAGCTCTCGACCGTCTGGTGCGGGAGCCCGTAGATGAGATCGAAATTGATCCGATCGATGCCGTTGTGCCGGAGACGATCGACGGCCCGTTCCGTCGTCTCCTCCGACTGGACGCGGTTGATCGCCTTCTGCACGACCGGATCGAAGCTTTGAACGCCGAGGCTGGCGCGCGTCACTCCCGACATTCCCAAAGCGTTGGCCATGTCATCCGCAAGCGTTCTCGGGTCGATTTCCACCGACACATTCGCGTTCTGCCTGACGTCGAACGAAGCCCGAAGCTGCTGCATGAGCGCGACAAATTCCTCCGGCTTGATGATCGTCGGCGTCCCGCCACCGAAATGAATTTCACGCACGTCGAGCGGCGAAGCGGCTGCGCGCGAGACGAGCTCGATCTCGCTGTCGAGGACATTCAGATAGTCGAGGATGGGCCGGTCGCGTTCGGTAATGATCGTGTGGCATCCGCAATACCAGCACATCGACCGACAGAAGGGGATGTGCAGATAGAGCGACGTGGTTTGCCGGCCGATCGAACCGATCCATTCCCGATAGTCCGAGGCGCCCACGTCTGCGGAGAATTTCGGCGCGGTTGGATAGCTCGTATAGCGCGGCAGGCGCGCGTCGCCATAGGTGGCGACCAGTCTCTCGGACATCATGATCTCCTTTGCTTCCCCACGGAAAATAGCGGGCTCTGAAAGGCAGACTTTGCTCTGGGACAATCCGGCGGCGGAAATTCCGGGCTATCTTTGCTCCCCGACAAAGTAGAGGCCGCCTGTCGCAGCTACGTTCAGGAGGCCAGGCGCACTTGCTGGGCAGACCGAACCTATAGGAGCCAACATGCTGCATTCCCAGGACATTCCCGAGATCGACGTTCGACAGATTCCACCGGGCCAGCGTCATCCTGCCATCTTTGGCATCTTGACGGCGCTCGCGCCGGGCGCTGTGATGCGCGTGACCAGCGACCATGATCCCCGGCCACTCCGATATCAGATCGAAGCCAGATATGCCGACGAATTCGGCTGGCTCTATCTGGAGCAGGGGCCTGACACCTGGCAGGTGCAGATCAGCCGTGCCGAGAGCACTGGCTGCGACTGCTGCTGCGGGAACTGACGGAGGCGGCGATGCCGGGAGCGTCGATCTCACGCTGGACGATGGCCTATTTCGCAACGTCCCTCGTCTGCCTTGCGAGCGCGCTCCTGCTGCTGGGCTCCGGCTTCGGCATTCCATTGGCGACGGCTGAGGCGCCGGACACGCTTGTCATCGTTCATCTGGTGACGGTGGGATGGCTCGGACTTCTGTTCAGCGGGGCGCTGCTGCAGTTCGTTCCGGTTCTGGCCGCGACCCGGCTGCGGATGGCGTGCCTTGCGCTGCCGGCGCTGCTTGCCATTTCGTGCGGCCTCGCCATGCTCGAAACCGGCTTTCTCAGCCTCGGGGGACATCTCGACGTCGACATCGTCGTCATGCCGATCGGTGCGCTGCTGCTTACATTCGGTTTCGGATGCGTGATCCTGATGGCGGCGGCGGCGATCGTCTCGGAGAAGGCCTTCGATGTTTCCGGCATTCTCGTCCTCTTTGGGCTGGTCGCCCTGGCGATGACGATCATCCTGGGTGCGGCTTTCTCAGGCCTGCTCTCCGGCATGGTGGAGTGGCCATTTTGGGTCGAACGCCTGTCCACTATAGTGCCCTTTCATGCGACCTCCGGACTGCTCGGCTGGATGACGCTCACCGCCATTGGCGTGAGCTACCGTCTGTTTGCCATGTTCATGCTCTCCCCGGAGGGCAAGGGGTCCGGAAAGACCATCACGCTGCTGGCGGTCGGCGCCTTGATCGCGCTTTGTTCGGCGCTGGCACTGGCTGTCGTCGACCTGAATGTGTCGAACGCCGCCACGGTTTCGGCACTCGGTCTGAGCCTCGTCGTGGCGGCATTCTATTGTCGCGACGTCTGGCAGATGATCAAGGCGCGACGGCGCAAGGTGCTCGAACTGAATTCCATTGCCGGCCTCGTGTCGTTGGTCTTTCTGCCGTCGGGCCTGGTGCTGCTTTCCTATGGTCTCATTGTCGACGGCAACCCGCGGCTGGCCGTGGCGGCCTTCTACGTGCTCGGCCTTGGATGGCTTTCCGGCCTCGGATTGGCGCAGCTCTACAAGATCATCCCTTTCCTGACCTGGCTCGAAACCTATGGCGCAATCATGGGGAAGCACCAGGTTCCCAGGGTCCAGGACCTTGTCGATGAGCACGCCGCGAAGGCCTGGTTCGTGATCTTCTATTCCGCCGTCGTCATCGGCGCCGGCGCAATTCTTCTGAACGCAGAGGCGATTTTCCGGCTGGCGAGTTGGGCTCAATGCGCGGCTGTCGCCGCACTTGTGCTCGAATATGTCCGTGCACGGCGTCTTGCCTACGCACCCGATCCATTGAGGCTGCCACCTGGCGCAAAGCGGCCGCATCTCATCCACGCGCCATCCAATTCCAGGGAGTGAATCATGGAGCCCAAATTCAGGGAACTCGACGTAAGGCCGATCCTCGCCAATGGCGGCGAGCCTTTCCAGGCGATCATGACGGCGGTCGAAAGCCTTTCGCCCGGCCAGGGTCTGACGCTGCTGGCACCGTTCCGGCCGCAGCCCTTGTTCTCGGTCATGGAACGCAAGGGCTTTGCGCATGAAGTGTCGGAACTGGACGGCGGAGACTTCGAGGTGAAGTTCAGCCCGCGGGCGAGCGCGGTGCTGGCCTCGGAAAATGTCGACGACAGCGACAATTGGCCGGAGCCCGCCCGCGCGTTCGATTTCTCCGATCTCGATCCGCCGCAGCCCATGGTCCGCATCCTGTCCGAACTGGAGGCCTTGGCTCCCGGCGAGGTATTGTTTGCGGTTTTGAGCAGGGAGCCGCTCTTCCTGTTCCCCGAACTGACGAAGCGCGGCCACAAATGGGCCGGAAACTACGACCAGACGCGAACCCTGTTCCGGATCATGATCCGGCGGGGCGCGTCCGAGTGATGGGCGCCGCTCTGGACTTGTCGAGCAAGGAGGCGGAAATCCGCTTCGCACTCCGCGGCGTCATTGATCCCGAAATCGGATTGAGTGTCGTCGATGTCGGCTTGATCTACGACATCCGCATCGACGACGGGACGGCCGTCATCACCATGACGACCACGACCCGCGGCTGTCCCGCCACGCAGTTTCTGCTCGACGCCGTCCGCGAACGGGCGATGGATACTGCGGTGGCAGGCGAAGTCGCGGTAAGACTGACCTACGATCCGCCGTGGTCGCCGGATATGATGGCGGCGTGAATTGGATAGAGGCCGGCATCAAGAAATGTTCGATGCCGGTCACCGGATGTCTGTAAGCGAAAGGCAGTTGCCAACTGCTATCGGGCAATTGGCGCGCGCCTCCGTGCCGCGAGCATGGGACCGTATTCGGCCAGGAAGATCGCGAATGCTCCGATCCACAGGGTTCCCGCCACGGCATAGATCATGCCGAGACGGTCCGGCAGTATCGCACTCATCGGGCGGACAAGCGCGCAGGCGAAAAGCATGCCATAGGCGATGCAGGTCCATCTGGACGCCGTCAGCTCCCGTCCGGTATGGCCGCGCGTGGCGCGGGTCATCACGGCAAGCATCATGGAGGCGACGGTCCCCACCGTCAGCACGTGGAGTGCGGCCGTGTAGTCGATTTGCCCCGCCGCCGCCGCCGCGATCGCCAGAAATCCTGCCGAGACGAATGCGTAAGCCAGATGCAGAACCAGGACCAGCGGTTCGCGGACCGTGGTCCAGCCGCGCCATCTCCAGAGACGTGCTGCATGTGCCGCTGCGGCGACAAGAGCCGCTGCCGCTGTGTAAGCGGAAAAGGGCAGGGCGATCCAAAGTGCGAGTGCGGCGGCAGCGACGAGGATCGTTGCGAGGTCGAACTTGTTGTAGGGAACGGGGAAATCCGTCCTGCCCGATTTGTTGAGCCAGTTCCGGGTAAAGCTCGGCAGCATCCTTCCACCGACAATCATGATCATCATCGTCAAGGCAGCGAGCGCCAGTCTCTCGGAATGGTCGGCACCTCCACCATAAATGGTCTCGTAATGGAAGCAGATATTGGCCAAAGCCAGCGTGCCAAGTCCGCCGATTACCTTGAGGTCGGCCCACTTTCGGCCTGCGACGATCTCCCTGACGCAAACGGCGAGCATTGTCGGCAGGAAAGCGCTGTCGATCGCGATCGACGGGACAGTGCCCAGCATGTCCGGAAACAACAGCGCCGCTCGCCCTGCTGCCCAGAGCAGGAACAACAGCACAAGCGGTGGGCCGGAGACGGGAAGCCGACCCGTCCAGTTGGGCACTGCGGTCAGCAGGAAGCCCGCGACGACGGCCGATCCGAAGCCGAAAAGCATCTCGTGGGCATGCCATGCCCGCGCGCCATAGTTGCCGCCGACATCGACGACACCTTCGATCGCCATGATCCAGAGCACCATCGCCAGGCATGCCCACACCGCGCCTCCCAGGAAGAACGGCCGGAAGCCGTAGGAGAAGAGCACCGGGCCGGTGAGGGAAAGCCCGCGGGGAATGCTGCCGGTGCGGCGGCGTGGTTCTGTGACATCTGCCATAGCATGCTCCTTGTCGATGGAGCGAAGCCTAGAGCAATGCCGATCGACACTCTTTGCGTAAAGGCAAGTCCGGCGGAATTCGGAAACATGGTACGGGCTGGTGAAAGACGAGCGTTGGTATGCCGGACTGCTGCGCAGGCTGCGTGAGCGCAGGATAATCTCCTGACGCCTTGTCCCACGTCAAATCGCGAAGCTGCGTGACTGCTATCCTGTCGGTGTTGGCGATCAGGAGGCATCATTGAAAATAGACAAGAGCGTCGTGAAGTCCTTCTCGATGTTCGAGCGCATGCCCGACAGCGACATCGAGGCATTGCTGGCGCAGGCGGTTTCGAAACGCATCGGTCCCGGCGAAGCCTTCTTTGAACAGGGCGCTCCGGCCACGCATTTTTTCCTCTTGATCAACGGACGCCTGAAAGTGACGCAGGTCACCGCCGATGGGCAGCAGATCATCGTGCGGGTCGTCCATCCCGGTGATCTCTTCGGTTTCGCCAGAGCGTTGAGACGGTCGGACTATCCGGGAACCGCGATCGGCGTCATCGAGAGCCTGGCAATATGCTGGCCCACCGACCTGTGGCCGCAATTCATCGACCGCAGCCCCTATGTTGCGGTCAGCGCCTTGACGACGATCGGCCAGCGGCTGGAGGAAGCGCATACCCGCATCCGGGAAATGTCTACCGAAGAAGTCGAACGTCGCGTCGCCCATACCGTCATCCGGCTCAGCAAGCAGGCAGGTCGTGCCGAGAACGGCGGCGTGCGGATCGACTTTCCGATTTCCCGGCAGGATATCGCTGAGATGACGGGAACGACGCTTCACACCGTCTCGCGCATCCTGAGTGCCTGGGAAGCAAACGGCCTGGTCGAGGGCGGACGGCAGAAGCTGCTGGTCAAGGACCTGACAAGGCTGCAGGCCCTGGCCGACAGCGTCGATTCCTGACCGTCGATCTGCTGCTTGCGGGCAGCTTGCACGGCCTATTCGTGGGCCGACTGGCTTATTTTCCTTGTCATTCAGGAGGAATCGCGTCACTGTCACGATAATTTCAGTCGAATTTCAAAATTATCGTGAATTGGGGCAGTTCCGAAAATGAACGTGAAAATGTCGACTTCCGAGAAAGTGTCGAGTTTCGCCGACACGATCCTCGATCAAGGCAACGATATCTCGTCCAAGCTCGACCTGCTGAGACAGGAAAAATTTCCGCCGAATGCGCAGAAGACGCTCCGCCGGTTCTCATTGGCCGAAGTCGCCGATTTCGTCGGCGTATCGCAAAGCTATCTGAAGAAGCTGCATCTGCAGGGCAAGGGTGTCGAACCCAGCACCACATCGACCGGCCGCCGCTATTACACGGCTGAGCAGATGAACGATCTCAGGGCACTTCTCGACCGCGTCCCCCAGAGGCAAGCCGGCGAGCGGATGCAAGTCATCGCCGTCGTGAACTTCAAAGGCGGTTCGGGAAAAACCACGACGGCCGCTCATCTGGCGCAGTATATGGCGCTGAGGGGCTATCGCGTCCTGGCCGTGGATCTCGACCCGCAGGCGTCGCTCACCGCGCTCTATGGCATTCAGCCGGAACTCGACGAGAAGGCTTCGTTCTACGAGGCGCTTCGCTACGACGACAATCGCAAATCGATCCTCGACATCATCCAGCCGACGAACTTCCCGAACCTCGATGTGGTTCCGGCAAATCTCGAGCTGCAGGAATATGAATATGAGACGCCGATCGCCATGCAGCGGAAAGACTCTGCCGCGGGCAAGCTGTTCTACACGCGCATCGGCGAGGCGCTGGGGGAGGTGGATGATCGCTATGATGTCATCGTCATCGATTGCCCGCCGCAGCTTGGCTATCTCACTCTGACCGCTCTGACTGCTGCGACGTCCGTCCTGATCACCGTCCATCCCCAGATGCTCGATATTATGTCGATGTCGCAGTTCCTGCTGATGCTCGGCGACATCCTGAAGAGCGTCGAACGTGTCGGCGTGAATGTGTCGCTCGACTGGTTCCGCTATCTGGTGACGCGCTACGAGCCGACCGACATTCCGCAGCAGCAGATGGTCGGATTCATGCAGTCGATGTTCGCCCAGCAGATGATGAAAAACCATATGGTGAAATCCACGGCGATCTCGGATGCCGGATTGACCAAGCAGAGCCTGTACGAGGTCGAGAGAGCACAATTTACCGCCTCGACCTATGACCGGGCGCGGGAATGCATGGATGCGGTCAATGCCGAGGTGATCGGCCTGCTGCACAAAGCCTGGGGACGCCGCAGTGGGTAGAGCGTGCCGCACCTATTTGGAGCCATTCTGCCGGGACGGATTTTCGTCAGGACCAAGGCGATGGCCGAACGGCGGTACACAGACGTACCGTCGAGGCCATCGCCTTAGGGACTGGCGGAAAGACGCCCGGCCCACCGGGCGCGCCGCTTCGCCTAAGCGAAGCGGGAAAAGCGCCCGGCGATTCAAGAGTCTTGCAGATTTGCCTTGCAAATCTGCGGGGAGGTTGGCTGAAGCGGGCCGYCTGTTGGGCCGGCCGGCTTGGCCGTACGTCTGGTACGACACGCGCCTGCCGGCCCAACATGCGACTCCGCTTGAGCCAACAGAATGGCTCCAAATAGGTGCGGCACGCTCTAGACAATTGTCAGCCGTACAAAGCGAATTTTCTTGCAATGACTTCAACACCTTGATGGAACTTTGACATGGCTCGCAAAGATGTGTTCGCAAACATAACCGCACCGCAAAATGCAGGTTCCGAGCGCCGTGCGACGCCGGGATATGCCACGCGCGGGGCGTCGCGATCCATGGTGAACTCGCTGAACGAGCTCGCCGAAAAGGCCGCTCTGGCGGATCAGGGGCTTTCCGGAGAGTCGATTGTCGAGCTGGACGTCGCCGATCTCGACAATTCCTTCGTCTCCGATCGCATGGGCGATGACGACACTGCCTATTCCGAACTGGTCGAGGCCATCAGGGAGCGGGGCCAGGACACCCCGATCCTGGTGCGTCCACATCCGGAAGCAGCCAGCCGGTATCAGATCGTCTTCGGCCACCGTCGCGCGCGGGCGGCGAGGGATCTTGGCAGGAAGGTCCGCGCCATCGTCAAAAACATCTCCGATGCCGACCATGTGGTTGCCCAGGGACAGGAAAACTCCGCCCGCGAAAATCTGTCCTTTATCGAGCGGGCGATGTTCGCGCAGAAACTGCTCGAGCTCGGGCATGCCAAGCCGACCATCCAGGCGTCGCTGGCTGTCGACGCGCCCATGCTGACGCGGATGCTGTCGGTGTCCAGCCGCGTGCCGGGGGATATCGTCGCCGCAATCGGTGCCTCGAAGTCGATCGGGCGTGATCGCTGGATAGACCTTGCCCAGCAGATCGAAAAGCCATCGACGCTGGCTCTGGCAAAGCAACTGATCTCGCGTGAGGCATTTGCGGCTTTGGCATCAGACGCGCGCTTCGAGTTTGTCGCCGCCGAGATCAAGAAAGCCGGCCGGCCGGCGAAACGGCTGAAGATTGGTGGTGAGTGGCAAGCAGCCGACGCAAGCGTCCGAGCCGAGTTCAAAAGCAGCGGCAAGAATTACTCGATCGCCCTGAAATCCGCCGATGCTACCAAATTTGGTCGCTTCATCTCCGAAAACCTGGAGCGGCTGCACCAGGAATTCGTCCAGTCGACGAAGGCGGACAAGAAGTAACGCAGAAGCAAAGCTCCGCCTGCGCCGATCATCATTCGCGCACGTTGACCGACACGAGCTCGCCGGCAGGAATGCCGTGCTGACGAGCAAGGGCAAGATCGACGGCACCGGAAACAAGATGAAGAACGCCCTGACCGGCAATCAGGGGCACCAACACGCTGGCCGGCAAGGATGGCGCCGACACGCTGTCCGGCGGTGGCCTTGACACCTTCGCCTTCATCAATCTCTCCGATAGCACGGCAAAGGCGTCGGACCGCGACACGATCCTCGACTTCGCCTCCGGCGACCTATCGACCTCTCGGCTATTGATGCCAACAGCATGCAGTCTTTCTCCGTCATCAGCACGCACGATTTCGACGGCAAGGCCGGCGAATTGCGCTACGAGAAGCAGGGTCCGCACATCCTCATTTATGCCGACGTCGATGGGGACAGGCATGCCGATTTCGCCCTGCAGGTCGACGATGTCACGAAGCTCACGCAGCATGACTTCGTGCTTTAGGCCGATCGAGGATATGCTGGCTCGCATAAGAGCAAATCACTCAACACGATTTCCGTGCGTTACGATCGGGCGAGTTTGTCCCTCGACACGCAGCTGCGGCCGCTCCCCCCGACACCGCATCGATGCCGCGACGAGACAGGAAATTCACGTTGTGGTCGTCAGGAGGCGATGTCGCGTTGAAATGGCCGGCGGACGAAAGCCGCATATGTCAGTCATACGCGGCCCGACCGAAAGATTGCGCCTCGTCATCCGGCAGGATTGCAAGCTTCGCCACCAGCGCCACCAGCTCGCTTTGACGTGAGACATCGAGTTTTGAGAATATCCGTTTGATGTGATTGCGGACGGTGCCGATGGATATGCACAGTTTCCGGGCTGCGGTTTCCGGGCTTTCACCGGTGCCGAGCGTGGCCGCCACGCGGGATTCTGTTTCGGTCAGGCCGAGCAGCCGGAACAGGGAAGATACGTTTGGCGCACCGCCGCTGTCCAGGTCGACAATGATGATCATGAGGCTGGCCGACGCCAGGCACGCCGGAAACAGATCCCGCGACTGGGCGCGCACCGGTACCGCATTGACGAGCAGCGGCCTCTTGCCTGTCCGGCGTTTGAGCGCCACCGAACCAACCGGCCGCTGGCCGGCGGACGTTGTGAGCGCCGCACCAAGCAAACGGTCGAGTTCCGCCCGCTGGCCGGGCAAGCTTGCAATCATCTTTCCGTCCACGATCCTGAAGCCGTCGTCGCCCATCCGGTGGGCGACGTCATTGGCTGCAACCACCGTTCCGGACCTATTCAGCAGTACAATGCCGCAATCGCCTCGATCCATCAGCGACCAAGCGCCCTCAAGCGCTTCGCCGACAGCATTCACGCGCAGGGACATGGCCAACGCCTTTTCCGCATGGGCGGTCAGTGTCTCGAAGACACGCCGCTGATGCGGATCAGGCACGCCTTGAGCCACATGCGACGGCGCCATCATCACATAGCGCCCGGAGGCGGCGATCTGACCGGTGCCGCGCATCATGCAATGGGCCATGTCGAACGGCCTTGCATATTCCTGATAGAATTGCAGCCGCTTCATATCCTCCAATGCATAGACGTCGCCATCCCATATGCATCGCCCCATGACGGGCGAGCGCCGTTCATAGACCATGAAGGGGGAGGAGGAATACCAGTCCCTGGAGAAGCTGGCACAGGCCTCCTCCAGCGGATTGCTGGCATAAACGAAGGGCGTGGCCTCATTCTGTCGGATCGGGCCTACCATCAGTCCCATCGCGCCGGACAGGGCCGCGACATCATCCAGCGCCCGCGGCCAGAGGTCAGGGGCAAGCACGGCGTCGTAGAGAAGGCCGATCGCGCTGTTGATGTTGTCGAAACCGGTGCGCGTATCATTAAACATTCAATATCCCTGGTAAATCGGCAAAAGAAAAAATCGTCCAGCAAACACAAGACGTTCGGCAACGGTGAATTCTTCGGAAGGCATTCTACGCCGTCAGTGGAGGCTGCCGTCATTGATAATCGAAAGCTTCCCGGCCAGCGCCACAAGTTCGCCTTGCCGGGAGATGTCGAGTTTGGAGAAGATTCGCTTGAGGTGGTTTCGGACGGTGCCGACCGACATTCCAGCGATTTCGGCAGCATATTCCGGGCTGATTCCGGAACCGATGATCGAGGCGAGGCGAGACTCGGTCGGGGTCAGGCCGCTGAGGGCAAACAGGTTCTGACTTCTTTTCGCGTCGCTGGCATCCGGATCGATCGCCACGACCAGAGCGCCATTGCCGGCATGCAGCAATCCTGAAAAGGCGGTTTCCGGGCGGCGGCGCAGGGGAATGGCATTGATGAGTATCGGCTTTTTGCCATTGGGCCGGCGAAGCGCGACTGGCGCATTGGCGATATTGCGGAAATCCGGGTTGAGCGCCCGAGCCAGCAGCTGGTCCATTGCGGGTTGATCGCCGGGAACGCAGGCACGCAACTGCCTCTGGCCGAGGCGGAAGCCATCGCCGCACATGGCCATCGCCCTGCTGTTCGCCTCTACGACGCCGCCCGTCGTGTCGATGAGGAAAACACCGCAATTCTGGTTGGCCAGCAATTCGGCGAGGCCACAGAACGTATTATCCTGCCCCGCGAGTTGAGCATGCATAACAATCGCCCTCGCCGCATGACCGGACAAGATCTCGAAGACCTTCAGCTTGCTGGCCGATGGCAATTCGTCGGTTCTCGAAAATGCCGAGATCATTGCGAAGCCGGCATGTGTGGCACTCGGCCGGGTGGCGCGCATCACGCCATGCATAAACTGATAATATCGGCCAAATTCGTTGTAGAACGGATCTCGTCTGAATATCGTCTCGTCCAGCACATCGACGTCGAAGACCGGCCTGTCAAAGGTCGGATTTCTTTCGAAATAAATATTGATTGGGCAGCGCTCGATCCATTCTTCGTAGTAGACCTGCCCGGCTTCCTGAACGTCGGCGCTGACATAGAAGGGCGAAACCGGCTGTCTGGCGAGCCCCTTGTCGACGATCGGAAAAACGGTGATGCCGCAAGCACCGCAGAGATTTACCACATTGTCCAGCGCTTCGGGCCAGAGTTCGGGATTGACGGTGGCATCATAGAGACGGGCGATCGCGGCGTTTAGCGCCTCGAGACCGGGTAGCAGTTCATCGCCCATACGTCATCCTTAAGAGAAGCCCCGAAAAATATGTTTGCATAGCAATCGACGCGCGGCCACCGGCATTTGTTCGCGATCGAGAAAATAATGCCCCATGCATCCCATTTGGGACACTCGCAAGCACTTTCAAACGCGTAAAGCACGCTTTCGACACGGCCATGTGCCGGTTACCTCCTTGCTCGGCGAGACCAGCAAAGAAGCTGTGCCGCCTGGTGAGGGGACGGGAAAACACGATCAAAATTGCGCCAATTCTTGAAGGAAATTCGCTTATGGCACTGCAGATCTACAATTCAAATTCCATCGGTTCAGGAATTCAGTCCAATCTCAGCACCACTGATAGCGTCTATATCGGCGCCAGCGGCTTTCTCGGTAGCACCGATACCTTTGGCGTTTACGGAACGGGCGCCTTCCATTCCGTGACCGTCGAAGGCAGCGTTGTCGCACTTGATAATGCGATCTATCTCGGCGACAGCGCAACGTCGGATTCCGGCCAGCAGGTGATCATCGGCGAAAATGCCGCCGTTGTCAGCACCAGCCACTTCGCGATCGTGGTGGACGGTTTTGCCAGCACCGTCGAAAATGATGGCGCCATCGATGGCGATATCGGCGTCTACCTCGCTGGCAATGCTGCAAGCGGCGCATCGGAATTGGTCAACAACAACAAGATCGACGCGACAAACGCGTCTGTGCAGAGGGCCGGCTCCGAAGATTTCCAGTTTACCAACAACGGTGTCACCGATAGCGAAACGAGCTTTGCCTATAATGGCTCTCTCGCAACCGGCGATCAGACGATCGTCAACAATGGCAAGATGACCGGCGCGATATTTTTTGGCACCGGCAACGACGTCTATAGCGGCGCGACCGGGATGATTGTCAGCGGAACGGTTCACGGTTTCAACGGCGACGATACGTTCACTGGCGGAAAATATGCCGAATATTTTCAAGGGGGTGACGGCCGCGATCTGATGAAGGGCGGCGGTGGCGCCGATCATTTCATCTTTGTCGATGCAGCCGAAAGCACCATCGCCAAAGCCGGGCGTGACCTGATCTCCGATTTCAGCCACGCACAGCATGACAGGATCGATCTTTCAGACATTGACGCCGAGGCTT
This sequence comes from Rhizobium sp. P2_G2, assembly GCF_056403555.1. Classification (NCBI taxonomy): domain Bacteria; kingdom Pseudomonadati; phylum Pseudomonadota; class Alphaproteobacteria; order Hyphomicrobiales; family Rhizobiaceae; genus Rhizobium; species Rhizobium sp. P2_G2. Next base: position 61,665 of record NZ_JBFUFF010000023.1, on the reverse strand, counting down.
CAAGCTCCGGAACGGACGAGAAATTCTCCTTCATCGGCACGGACGGTTTTTCCGGTGCCGAAGGCGAGCTGCAATACAAATTCGTGGGCAACAGCACCTTTGTCCAGGGCGATACTGACGGCGACAAGCACGCCGATTTCTCGATCGAGTTGAAGGGCCATATCGCGCTCCACGCGAGCGATTTCATTCTTTGAGGCAACAATTCCGGGCGATCGCCGGTCATCCGGCGTCGCATCTCTCGTTTGAAAGAAAAAGCATGGCACTTCAAATCTACAATTCGAATATTATTGGTGCAGGTACGCAGATCAATATCGGCGCGACTGACGACCTCTATATCGGCCCGGACGGGTTTATCAGCTGCACGGACAACAATTATGACATTCGCGGAGCAGGCTCGAACCAATCCGTGACCATTGAAGGCAGGGTTCTCGCGCAGGATTGGGCGATTATGCTCGGCAACGTCCTCTCAACCCAATCCAATCAACGACTTGTCATCGGACAACATGCGTCTGTCCACAGCCTGGAATCTTACGCCATCGGGATAAGCGCCTACAACAGCTACGCGGAGAACAACGGCGTTATCCTGGGAGCCGAAGGCATTACCATGGACGCTTTCGTTCCGGGTTGGACGGGAACCGGCACGTCCGTGCTGGTGAACAACGGCATCGTCCATGCGACAAAGTTCGACGCCGTCGAGAGAAACGGCCCCGAAGATTTCCACTTCATAAACAATGGCACGGTCCGAACCGACGGTGCATCATCAGCATATTACGGCGTCACCTGCACAGGCGCTCAGATATTGACCAATAACGGCAAAATGACCGGAACCATCTACCTTGGCAGTGGCGACGACATTTACAACGGCGCGCACGGCAGGATCACCGGTGGATACACATATTGCCGTGCCGGCGACGACACTTTCACCGGCGGAGTATTCGCCGAATATGTCGAAGGCGATGCCGGCCGCGATATCCTGAAGGGCGGTGCTGGCGCCGATCATTTCATCTTCACAGCCGCCGCCGACAGCACGGTTGCCAAGGCCGGCCGCGATCTGATCCAGGATTTCGGCCACATCCAGCACGACAAGATAGACCTGCTGCTTATCGACGCCGCAGTCTCCAGCAGCGGTACCAACGAGGCATTCTCGTTTATCGGAACCCAGGCTTTTTCCGGCGACGAAGGCGAACTGCGCTACAGTTTCGAGGGCAGAAGCACATTCATCTATGGCGACACGGACGGCGACAAGCACGCCGATTTCGCAATCGAACTCAAAGGCCACATCGCACTGCATGCGGGTGACTTCATCCTGTGACGCCAGCATGTGCGTTTGCCTGTCACCGGCAATCGCATCTCTCCTTTGAAAGTGAATGTCCATGGCACTGCAAATCTATAACACGACGATCTCAAGTTCCGGTATTCCGGTCGCTCTCGGCCAAACGGATGACGTCTATGTCGGGGTAAACGGCTTTATCAGCAGCACCGGCACTCTCGGCGCCGGCGTCTACGGGACAGGCTCAAACCATTCGGTCACCGTGGAGGGCAGCGTTGTTGCTTCGTATCTTGCGATTTCCGTTGGCGATGATTCGGCTCTGGATTCCGGCCAGCAAGTGACCATTGGCGAAAATGCCACCATTGCTAGCACGAGCTACCATGGGGTCATGGTGTTCGGCTTTGCCAGCACGGTCGAAAACGATGGCATTATTGACGCCGAGTACGGCATCTACCTTACCGGCAGTGCCGCAAGCGGCGCGTCGGAGCTGGTCAATAACGGCGAAATCGACTCTACAGAAGCGTCAGTGAAAAGAGCCGGCTCCGAAGACTTCCAGTTTATCAATAACGGTGTCACCGATAGCGAAAACAATTCCGCCTACGATGGCTCTTTCGCAACCGGTGACCAAGCGATTGCCAATAACGGCAAGATGACTGGCACGATCTTTTTCGGCAGTGGCGATGACACGTATAGTGGCGCGAACGGGATGATCGTCAGCGGAACAGTTGAGGGCTACAACGGCAACGACACGTTGACCGGGGGTAAATACGCCGAATATTTTCAAGGCGATGCCGGGCGCGATATCCTGAAGGGCGATGGTGGTGCCGATCATTTCCTCTTCGCCACCATCACCGACAGCACCATCGCTAAAGCCGGGCGAGACCTGATCCAGGATTTCAGCCACGCCCAGCATGACAGACTTGACCTGTCGGGTATGAACGAGAAATTCTCCTTCATCGGCACATTGGGTTTTTCCGGCGCCGCAGGCGAGCTGCGCTACAGTTTCAAGGGTGGCAGCACCTTCGTCCAGGGTGATGCCGATGGCGACACGCACGCCGATTTCTCCATCGAGCTGAAGGGCCATATCGCACTGCATGCGGGTGACTTCATCCTGTGACGCCAGCATGTGTTTCGATGGGGCGTTGACCGAGCATTTTGAATGGCTAGCCTGGCGGCACGCCAAATCGCGCAAATAAGCCAATGAGAAACCGTGCCTCGACCTGGATCGGTGTGCGGCACAAAACGGTCAGATTTTAAAGCCTGTTTACAATCGCTTTGCCGACAGTACCATCCCTCATGTTTCGTCCAGAGGTTCTCGTCATGAAACAATGCCTTGCCGTCATGATATCCAGTCTGCTGTCCCTGGCGGCAGGACAGGCGCTCATGGCAAGCGAACGCGATTGTAACACGGACAGCTTCCAGGCCGACGAAGTTTTGGCCCTCGGCGCCGTCCGATCGAACATCACCCGACTGCATTTCCTGAAAAATACGGACGATGGCCTTTGTCCGGCGGCCGTCAAGCGTTGCCGGGAACCCGACTATCTCGTCGGCGGCAATACCGTTGTCATCGCTGCGCGGGCCGGTGGCTTTCGCTGCGCAATCTATTTCGACAGCAACGACCGCGGTCACGTCGGTTGGCTGCCGGAAACAGGGCTTGACATCAAGCCTCCATCCGACGCCGTCGACTGGACGGGAGAATGGAGTTTCGGAGAGGAGCACAACATCTCTGTGAAGCGCGATGCAGCAAGCGGAGGGTTGGAGATTGAAGGCGATGCGACCTTTGGCGGCAGCGATCCGGGGCGGGTCAAGCGCGGCGCAGTCAATACCGGATCGTTCTCGGCCAGGATCAAACCTGACGCCACCGTCGGTCGCGCATTTTTCGCGTTCACCGCTACTGGTGGGGAAACTTTACCGTTCGATCAAGGCCCGGAGACCGCATGCCGATTGCGCATGCGGCTTGCCGGGCCTTATTTGCGTACCGACGACAATGGTGAGTGTGGGGGCATGGGCGTCACGTTCTCCGGTTTTTATCACCGGGTGCAATGACCGGAAGCAGCGAACAGCGTTTGCAACAATGTCCGTTTGCCTTCATATCCCGGCGATCCGAGTCTTTTGTTGAACGACACCTGCATGAGCGAATCTTGATGCGCCTGGCCCTACAACCCTTCCCTCAACGGAATAATCAGTCGTGACAGTTACATCGCCTCCGCCGACCTCCGACGGCAAAGCTCTCAACATTTCCTTGAGAACCGCTGCAATCATATGGGGGTTGACAGGCCTGTTGTTGGCTTTGTTCTGCGCGGTAGAACTCAGCATGATGGGGTTCCCCGATGGGCATTTTACGCCATACGAGCTGGAAACCAGCGGATTACGCCAGATTCTCGTCGGTGTTTGCCTGGCGCAAAGTCTCTATTTCATCGGTGTGGGGGTGATCTGTAAAAAGGTGAGGGCTGTTCGGTTGTGCCTGCAAATGCTCATTGCCGCGACCTTCGTCGTGGCGCCGATGCTGATCGTACCGAACTGCGCCGAACTACAATCATGCACCAGGGCCTATGAGTGGATCACGGATGCACCCATGGACGACGGTGCCGGCGGCTGAGCCGGCAGATGGTCAGGGACGGCACCCCGTCAGGGTAAACACGTCATAGGTTGCCAGAGCGGGATTGGCCTGGACGAAAGTCTCTTTCATGGCGAGCGATCGGCCGAAATCCGCGAGCAATATGGCCTTCGGCGCAATCATATCCTCGTCCGTCAGCAGGTTCGCGCTGCTTTCGCCCAGACCGTAGATATTTCCGGTCCAGAGCCAGCATCCGCCGCCATCGGCGCTTTCATCTGGTGTGCATGCCTGGCTGATTTCACCGTCAGGTCGCGCGTTGCTGCCCGCGTTCCAGGTGATGTCGCCTTCGAACACTTCGGAGACGTTGGGTAGACGCAGTTGAAACAAGCCGGTCGTCAGCGCGGCGTCCTTCGCCTTGTCCTTGGGCCTGAACTGGATCGCTGCACCGGAACGACTTTCCCGGTAAGCAGCATGGTCCAGCCTGCAGGCCGCTGCCGTGGCCTGGTCGACCGGCAACAAGATAAGCAAAGGCAGAAAACAGATCTTAAGAGGTATCATGGTGCGCGATCCTGCATTGGAGATGGCGTCGAAACAGCAAAGGTCACAGGTCCCTCATTCGTGAAGATGTTGTCGCCGGCGTTTCATTTCACCCGACAACGGCATCAACGATCAAACATCTCAAAATAGCCGGCACCGGCATCGGTCAGCAGCGGGCGCGCCTGCTTGAGCGGAACCGTCAGAAGAACTTCAGTACAGGCAAAAATCGCGTGCGGCAGCGTTTTCAGGGTGAAAACCAGACTGTCCTCGGTAAAATAGACGCCGAGATTGCTGCGCACGAGGTCGTCGAAGCCGCAATCGGTCTCTGTTGCTGCATCGAATCTCTCACGCTTGCTGACAACGAATTTGATGAGGTCCTCACTCGGTTCATATCGCAGGCCTGATTGATCGTCGACCGTGGCGGGGTCGACAACGGTGTCATCTTCATTCTTGACCAGCCAGCCCTTGAGCAGGGCTTCGGGGGCGAGAGCCTCGCCGGTCCTCACATCCGCGAGCAGATAATGCGAGAAGTTTTCCGGATACGCGCCGCCGCAAAAGTAGCTGCCATCCTCCCAAAGACCGAGCAAACGCGGTGTGAGATATGCGATGCTGACACTGTCATTGCCATCATAACCGTTCGTCTGGCCGTCAAGGTCTTCGCTCCAGCCGTAGCCGAGATATGCCTTCTGGAGACAATCAAAACCGAAGTATTCCCATTTCAGCCGTTGTTGCAACAAATAGGCGTTGACGGGTGCGACGTCCGCGCCGCCCAGGCTGACAATCGTTGGATAGGAGAGCCCGACCCGCGGATCCTTATCCATCCTAAATCGGCCCCGGTCTGCTACGGTCTCTTCGCCCTTCTCGAACGGATAGTGCATTTTCAGAAAATCATCGGGCAGGTCGCCGGCCGTCAAGACGCCGGGAAGGCCGATATCAAAAACCTTGAGCGGATCGAGTGCATCCAGATCGGTGCTACTGGCATCACCGAGATCGCGGCTGGCCACACGAGCAAGTGTGATATGCAGCGACCTGCCGCTTTCCCGGTCATGCCAGATGCCGGATAGCCGGGCCGCGTGAGCCTCCGCCGTCAACGTCCAGTCCGCACCGATCGGTGCGTGCTCGACGGTTTTCCCGTCACTTTTCCTGCACAGCGCCGGTGTGCATGGCCGCTCTTCTTCAAGCGTCATTCCGGTCTTGCTCCGGACGCCATGCAAGGGAATGTCGACGCCTTTGGCAATATAGGCATAGCGCCCCACAAACGCGCCATCCGGACCCGCCTCCGTCAATTCGACGATAACAGGCAAATCGCCAAGACGACCTTGGTAAGTCGAAGCTTCCAAGGCGTAACAGCTTTGCGCTGTTGCGAGGATAAGGAAAAATGCATGAAGAATACGCATGTGGTTCATCGGCGCTCGCAAGGATGCAGGTTGGTGGATGGGAAAGACTGGTTGGCGCGGAAAAAGATCTACATCAGCCGTCCTTTGCCGGACAGGCGCTGCCGCCATCCGAATTGTATCGCTGCTGACAGGCACCGTCGCGACAACAGTCCGAGGGGATCACACTTTCAGGCTGAACCAACGCCACGCTTTCTCCAGCCGAGGGTTCCCCAAAACGCCTCGCCCGACATTGCCAAACCCACTGAGGAAGACATAAACGGCTGCGGCGAGCAATGCCAGAATGACGACCAAGTCCGACGCGAAGCTGAAGTTGTTCGATGCCAGTGCCCGGAGGATGTTGTCGGCATTTGTGATGGCAGAGCGGAAGAAAATGACCGAGAAGATGATTTCCAGCATCCCAAAAATGAGCCGGGCGTTTTCCCTCAAAATGTGGAACAGCATGCCGATACTTACAAACAGAACCGCGGCGGCAAAAACGAGATAATAGTGTCCACGTCCGGGATGGTCATACTGCCATTGTTCATCCTGTATTCGGAAGGACAGGGCAAAGCAGGCAAACGGCAAGAGGACCAGCAGCGCCAGAAATGCAATTTGCCCGTAGCTGCGCCCAAACATTCCTGATCCCATCCACCTTTTGCAGGACGCGCCTTCGGTTCAACACGGCTTCGGCTGCCAGTCCCATGTCGCCGATGAAAGCCGGCATGGGGAGACTTGTCCTCACCGTACAAAGCGCTCCTGCAAGCTTTACGTCTGGCGTGGAACGGAAATTCTTCATTCACACCACCATCTCCACCTGTGCCGCAACCGATGGCCATGGCATCGACCGCCGCTTCGATCTTCAGAATGTGAAATCGGCGGCGCTCAGATGATTGATCTTCACGCCCTCCAGCGTGATCGAGTCATGTGCGGAAAAATCGATCACCACCGCTGATCCGGCCTGCTCGATGTGATGCGCTTTGAGATCGGCGAAATCCGCGAGCCCTTTGACATGGCCGAGATCGATGACGTCGTGATCCGAGCCGTTGGCATCGAAGTCCTTGATGGTGTCGGCGCCGTCGCCGGTCATGAAAATGAAATGGTCGGCGTCCACCCCGCCATAGAGTTTGTCGGCGCCCTTGCCGCCGGTGATGATATCCGCACCCGCGAGCCCCTTGAGGACGTTGTTGCCTGAATTGCCGGTGATATGATTGGCAAGCGCATTGCCGGTGGCATCGATATTGGCCTTGCCGGTCAGCATCAGATTTTCTACGGCTCCGCCAAGCGTATAGCGGATTGAGGCAAGCACTGTGTCCGTGCCCTGCACAGCGAACTCCTGAACATCATCGCCCTTGGAATTGACAATGTAGGTGTCGTCGCCGAAGCCGCCGATCAGCACATCATCACCGCCTTTGCCGTCGAGCCGGTCATTGCCGCCATAGCCGATCAGATATTCGTCCCAGCCGGTGCCGGCGAGCTTGTCGGCATGGTTCGAGCTATCGATATCAGCTGCAAAATGCCGCTGGTAGATGCCAGTGGCGTCTCCAGTCTCTTCGCCATACCATGCGACCACCCAACCGCCATCGGCAAGCGCAGTGGTTACGGGAATGAGTTGATTGCCCGTGGTATAGGCGTTGACCAGTGTCTCGGATCCTACCGTCGCGCCATCCTCAGCATAACGCTGCTGGTAGATGCCAAGCAGGTCTCCGGCTCCTTCGCCACACCATGTAACCAACCAGCCGCCATCGGCGAGGGCCGTCACCGTGGGATAGACTTGGAAATTGGTGGTATAGGTATTGATCAGCGTCTCAGATCCAACCATGTTGCCATCGGCGCTGTAGCGCTGCTGGTAGAGGCCGCCGCTATCTTCCGTACCCTCGCCATGCCAAGTGACCAGCCAGCCGCCGTCGGCAAGCGCGACGGTTGAAGGATAAACCTGGCCACCGGTGGTGTAGGCGTTGATCAGTGTCTCAGATCCCACCGTATTGCCATTGGCGCTGTAGCGCCGCTGATAAACCCCTTGGCTATCGCCTGTTCCTTCGCCATACCAAGTGACGACCCAGCCGCCATCGGCAAGCGCGGTGGTCGAGGAATAGTCTTGATTGCCGGTGACATAGGTGTTGACCAGCGTCTCCGTCCCGATTGCCTTGCCATCCGCACCATAGCGCTGCTGGTAGACGCCAAAGGCGTCTGCCGCGCCCTCGCCGGTCCATGTGACCAGCCAACCGCCATCGGCAAGCGCGGTGGTCGAGGGAGAGGCTTGATTGCCGGTGACGTAGCCGTTGACCAGCGTCTCCGTTCCGACTGTCGCGCCGTTCGCGCCATAGCGCTGCTGATAGACGCCAGCCGCGTCTTCCACGCCTTCGCCGTACCAGGTCACCAGCCAGCCGCCATCGGCGAGCGCAGTGGTCGAGGGACCGTGTTGATTGCCGGTGACATAGGTGTTGACCAGCGTCTCAGCCCCCACTGTCGCACCGCCCGCGCCATAGCGCTGCTGGTAGACGCCATCATTGTCTTCCGTGCCTTCGCCATACCATGTGACCAGCCAGCCACCATCGGCAAGCGCGGTGGTCGAGGGACCGTATTGATTGCCGGTGGTGTAGATATTGACCAGCGTTTCGTCGCTTCCGGTCGCATTCGATGACATGGCTTCGGTTCCTTGGGTGGCGAGTTATTCTAAGCGCTGGTGGTATTCGATGTCCGTCCGGCAACAGATCGACTTCCAGGGGAAGTGAAAGGCGCAAATCAAGCGCATCCGCATAGACGAACTCTCCGTTGGCCTTGCGGATTGCCTCGATCAGAAAATGAAATCCGAGGCGTGCAGATCCGCCTTGGAGACGTGCTCAAGGGTGAGATGATCGGTTCCCGCATGGATGACGAGACCGAGGCCAAAGGCCCCGTCACCCCGAAGGTCCAGTCCCGTGCCTCCCGATATTGTGCCGGTTCTGCCGATGTTGACTTCGACATCGTCGCCATAAGACTGGATCCCTATGCCGGACAGCAAGGTGGTTTCGATGCCTCCGTCGATGCGATAGGCATTGCGCGCAAATACGACATCTTCGAAAAAGCCGTACTGGGTCGCGGTGATCGTCGCCCCCTTGACCAGATGCCAGGCCGTATCGGAAGCGTCAGCCGTCATTTGACCGGCATTGTCGCCGGTGATGTCTTTCGTGGTCATGCGTGAGCCGTCGTTGTTTTCGGGTTGGCCGAGGAGACTTGCTGTTGCCCGGCCGGTTCAGGACCCCTCGCCAAGCGAGGAGCGGTTTCGGATGGGCGATAAGACAGGGCTGTCCGGCATGAATCTGGATCAGAAAACAAAATCTGACGCGTGCAGGTCCGCCTTGGAGACGTGCTCCAGGGTGAGTGTATCGCTGTCGATTTCCGGCCCATCGGCCAAAGTCCATGCTTCGTCGGAATTGTCGATGGCGAAGACAGCCGATCGCGTGGTGATCGCATTGGTAAAAGTCATTGAAACCTCGCTATTTTCCTGAGCGCGAGCAAGAGTTGGTTGCGGCTCAGGACTGCCAACAGCCGGAACAATCCCGGTTCGGGAAAAGGCCTACAGGTTTCGGCTCCTCGGGGAGTGTCCCATTTGGGATAGAGGCCGGATTTATTTCTGAGGCTCCGGGACAAGGCGCGGAATTGGAGCGCAACGATTGCATTCGGTGCCGCCGGTCATCGCCTCGAGTGGTGCCTGACAGCCCCTGTCGTTTCCAATGCCGGCAGTTGAAGGGATTCGTAGGCGCCCTGTTACCGGCCGCGCATTTGCGTGCGACGGCTTCGGAGACACGCCCGGAGCGCTCCGCGGTTTACTCTATGCCTGTTTCTTCAACGATGTGCTGGCCCGCCCTCACGACCGCTCGAAGGGTTCGCCGAGGGAGGCGACGCCATTCAGCTTCAGCAGGCGGCGGTCGGCTGAAATGATGCCGAGCACGATGATCGTGACGAGGTAAGGCAGGCTCGACAGCAATTGTGACGGAAGATCCAGTCCGGTCGCCTGGGCGGCGAGGCCCATCAGCGATACGGCCCCGAAGAGACAGGCGCCGAGAAAGATGCGGCCGGTGAGCCAGGTGCCGAAGACGACCAAGGCGATAGCGATCCAGCCGCGGCCGGCAATCATGCCGTCCGCCCAGAGCGGCGTATAGACCACGGAGGCATAGGCGCCGGCAAAACCTGCCATCAAGCCGCCAAAGGCGACGGCGGCGACGCGGACGGCGATGACCGGGTAGCCGATGGCATGTGCGGCCTTTGGGTTCTCGCCGATGGCGCGGATGACGAGGCCCAGCTTGGAATAGGCAAACGTTGCCCAGATCGCCAGCGTCGCGGCCAGCGAAAGCCAGACGACTGCGTCCTGGACGAACAGCTTGCCGATCACCGGGATTCCTGAGAGGCCGGGAATGGCGAGCTTGGCAATCCCCTTGACCGTCAGCGCCTCGTAGCTCTTGCCGAACAGCGCCGACAGCCCCTGGCCGAGAATGCTGATCGCAAGGCCCGTCGCCACCTGGTTGGCCCGGAAGCCGAGTGCCACCAGGGCAAAGACCAAAGCGAGCAGGGCGCCTCCGATGCCGGCGGCGATGAAAGCCAGGATGTGTCCGCCGCCGTGATAGACTATGATGAAGGCAAGCGACGCACCGAAAGCCATCAGGCCTTCGACGCCGAGATTGAGGACCCCGGCGCGCTCGACCACCAGTTCCCCGAGGGCGGCGAGCAGAAAAGGCGTCGCCGCCGCGAGCATGCCGGCAAGGATGAACTCGATGGCGTTCATGATCTGCTCCGGTGGGCGGCGTGGCGCCATTCGAGGCGATAGCGCACGAAGGCGATGGCGACGAGATAGGCGAGCAGCAAGCTGCCTTGGAACACGCGTACGGCCGCGATCGGCAGGTTTGCCGACACCATGGCATTGTCGCCGCCGATGGAAAGGGCCGCCATGATCAGCGCCGAGAAGATGATGCCGATCGGATGCAGGCCGCCGAGATAGGCAACGATGATCGCCGAATAGCCGTAGCCGGTGGAGATCGAGCGCTGCAGCTGCCCGAGCGGTCCGGCGACCTCGGCAGCACCAGCGAGGCCGGCCGCGAAACCGCCAATCAACAGCGACAGCCAGATCGCGCGGCCTTGGCTGAAGCCGGTATAGCCGGCCGCGCGTGGCGCTAGGCCGCCAACCTGCAGCTTATAGCCGGTAAAGCTTTTCTGCATGAAGAGCCAGGCGGCAAAGGAGAGCGCGAATGTGATCAGCAGAGAAACGTTGACGCGCGTGCCGGGGATCAGGATGGGCACCATCGCATCATACTGGAACATCACCGATTGCGGGAAATTGAAGCCGGCCGGATCCTTCCAGGGGCCGAGCAGCAGGTAGTTGAGCAGCTGTGCCGCCACCAGGCTCAGCATCAGCGAGACGAGGATTTCGTTGGCATTGAGCCTGACCCGCCAGAAGGCGGTGATCGACGCCCAGAGCACGCCGCCGACAGCGCCGAGAATGAGCATCAGCGGCCAGATCCACTGCCCCGTCGCCTGCGGAAACCATATCGGAATGGCCGAGGCGAAGATGGCGCCGAGGATGAACTGGCCCTCCGCGCCGATATTGAACACCTTGGCGCGAAATCCGATCGCCAATCCCTGCGCGATCAGCAGCATTGGCCCCATCTTCAGCAGGACCTCGGAAAACGACGCCCAGGAGAAGAACGGCTCGATGAGCATGGCATATGTGACAGCCACGGGATCGCGGCCCATCAGTGTGTAAAGCACGAGATTGAGGATGAGGGCTATCACGAGCGCCGCTGGCGGCGCCACGAGCGCCGCGGTCAGCGAGGCATGCTCCCGGCGAACAAGTGCGGGAAGGAAGGTCGCGGCGGAAACGCTCATGCGGGGACTTTCTCCGGTGAGATATGCGCCCCGATCATGTACCGGCCGATTTCTTCGGGGCGGGTGTCGCGGGTGACCAGCGGCGGGCTGAGCCTGCCGTGATAGAGCACTTGAATGGCGTCGCAGAGCTCGAAAAGCTCCTCGAGTTCTTCGGAAATCACCAGGATCGCCATGCCCTCGTTGCGCAGCGCCACAAGCCGACGGCGAATGGCAGATGCCGCGCCGATGTCGACGCCCCAGGTCGGCTGCGCCACGAACAGCAGTTTTGGCGAGAGCATGATCTCACGGCCGACGATGAATTTTTGCAGATTGCCGCCGGACAGCGCGCCGGCCTCGGCGTTCGGGCCGGGGGTGCGGACGTCGTATTGCCGGATACAATCCGTGGCAAATGCCGTTGCCTTTGTCTTGTTGACCAGCCCGTGCCTGAGGAGACCGAGCGGGTGGGCGGTCAAAAGACTGTTGAGGACGAGCGACATTTCCGGCACGGCGCCGCGTCCCAGCCGATCCTCGGGAACGAAGGCAAATCCGAGTTTTCGGCGGGCCGCCGCATCCAGCGTCCCCACATCCTTGCCCATCATCAGGATCCGGTCGCGCTGGTCCCGCGGCAGCATGGTTTCGCCGGAGATCAACGCTGCGAGCTCGCTCTGGCCGTTGCCCGAAATGCCGGCAATACCGAGGATTTCGCCGGCACGCACCGTCAAGCTGACATCGGAGAGCGATACGGCAAACGGGTCGTCGCGCCGATGGTCGAGGCCGATGATCTCCAGCCGCTTTTCGCCGCCGGAATGCGGCAGCGCCGGCATCGGCTCCGGCATGTCGCGGCCGATCATCAGCTTCGCAAGATCATGTGCATCATGGTCGCGCGGGTCGACATTGCCGGTGACGCGGCCGCCACGCAAAATGGTGGCATGGTCGCAGATCGCGCGGATTTCCTCGAGCTTGTGCGAGATGAACAGAATGGAGACGCCGCGGTCACGCAGTCGCCTGAGCGTCTCGAACAGCTTCTCCACCGCCTGCGGCGGCAGAACCGATGTCGGCTCGTCGAGGATGAGCAGCTTCGGATCGGTCATCAGGCAGCGGATGATCTCCACCCTCTGCCGCTCGCCGACGGAAAGCACATGCACATGCGCAAGCGGGTCGACCTCAAGACCGAAATCCTGGCCGAGCTTGCGGATGCGTTGCATGAGATCGGCCTTGCGGCCCGGCACGACCAGCTGGATATTCTCGACGACGGTCAAGGTCTCGAACAGCGAGAAGTGCTGGAAAACCATGCCGATGCCATTGCGCCGCGCCTCCGCGGGGGAGGCGAGGCTCAAAGGCTCGCCCTGCCAGACGACGGTTCCGTCGTCCGGCTGCTCGACGCCATAAATCAGCTTCATCAGCGTCGATTTGCCCGCCCCGTTCTCTCCGAGGACCGCATGGATCGACTGCGGCGCCACATCCAGGTCGATCTCGCGATTGGCCTGGATCTGTCCGTAGCTTTTCGAAATGCCGCGGAGCGACAGAAGGGGCGGGGCCATGGCTTACTTCGGCAGCGGCGTGGTGACACCCTTGACATGCCAATCCATTGCGACGATTTCCGGATCGGTCATGGTCTTGCCGGTGGCGACAGCTTCGCTGCCGTCTGCCTTGGTGATCGGTCCGGTGAAGGGCGAGAAGCTGCCGGCGGCGATCTTGGCTTCCACATCCTTGATCTTGGTCATCGTGTCGGCCGGGATATCCTTGCTCCAGTCGACGACCTTGACCACCTTGTCGGCGACGCCGAGGAAGGTGTTGGCGCCCTTGAACGTGCCGGCGATGTGGGCATCGACCGATGCCTTGAAGAAAGGCGACCAATCCGTTTCGACGCAGCCGAGATAGGTCTTGGGCGCATATTTCGTCATCGATGAATTGAGGTTGAAGACGTAGATGCCGGCCTCTTCGCAGGCCGAAATGACCGAGGGCGTATCCTGGGCATTGGAGAAGATCACGTCGCAGTTCTGCGCGATCAGCGCCTTGGCGGCTTCCTGCTCCTTGGCCGGATCGAACCAGGAATTCACCCAGACGACCGACACTTCGATATCGGGCTTCACCGCCTGGGCGCCGAGTGTGAAGGCGTTGATCGAGGTGATGAGTTCGGGAATGGCGAAAGCCGAGACCGAGCCGAGCTTGCCGGTCTTGGAAAGCTTCGCCGCCGCCATGCCGAGCAGATAGGTGCCCTGGAAATATTTTGCCGCAAACGGCGAGAAATTCGGCGCCACCTGGAAGCCCGAAGCATGCAGCACGGTGACGCTCGGATCGCGGCGGGCGAGCTGCAAGGCGCCGTTCTGGTAGCCGAAAGAGCCGGCGATCAGGAACTTGTTGCCGTCGGCAACGGTCTTGTTCATAATCCGGTCGGCATCCGGGCCTTCGGCGATATTTTCGAGAATGGTGACCTTCACCTTGTCGCCATAGGCCGCCTTGACCGGGTCGAGGCCGGCAGCGAGCGCATGGCCCCAGCCGACATCGCCGATCGGCGACGGCACGACGAGCGTGATGCCGAGCGGCTCGTCGGCAGCAAAGGCCACGCGGCCGCCGAAAGCGCCGGCGAGGCCGGTGGCGGCAAGGCCCTTCATCAGTGTTCTGCGGGTCATATTGTAGAGCATGTCAGTTCCCCTCGTTTTGAGTTGCTAGAATTCCAGTTTGGCAAGCGCTGTTTCTGCGTCGGCGGCAAGCTTGGCTTCGTCCAATGCGGGAAAGGCGCCCTTTTCCCAGACCACGCGGCCATTGATCATGGTCAGGTCGGTCGGCGCTCCCACGCCCACCTTGGCAATCAGGCTGAGCGGATCATGCCGCGTGCCGACATAATCCATGCGCCGCGTGTCGATGGCGAAGAGATCGGCGGCCATGCCGGGCGCCAGCCGGCCGATGTCGTTGCGGCCGAGCAATGCGGCACCGCCCGTCGTCGCATAGCCGAGAAAGTCGGCCGGCTCGGGCACAGGATGGGCACGCGTCGAGGCGACCAGGCATTGTAGCATATAGGCGGAATGGATGCAGTGCATCAGATTGGAATTGTCGTTGGAGGCCGCACCGTCGCAGCCCAGCCCGATGCGCAGGCCGAGCGCCGACATGGCGGGAATATCCGTCACCTCGGCGCCCACCAGATAGACCGGTTCGGGGCAATGGGAGACACCGCTGCCGCGTGCCGCCATGGTGCGCAGCTCGTCATGGGACAATTCCCAGCAATGGGCATAGAAGGCGTCCGGCCCGGCAAAGCCGATTTCCTCAAGATAATCTACTGTCCGCATGCCGTGACGGGCTGCGATGACCGGGCTCTCGCCCTCGCCGACATGGGTATGCATCTGCACGCCGCGGTCCCGCGCCAGCGAAACCGATTGCACGAAGGTCTCACGGTAGCAGTTGACCGGCTGGCAGGGCGCGACCACGACCTGCCGCATGCTGAAGCGGCTGGCGTCGTGATAGCCGTCGATCAGCCGCGCGCAGTCGGCGATGAACTCGTCCGTCGTCTCCAGCATTTCGTCCGGAATGGTCGAGCCTTCGGATTTCGGCAGCGTATTGCCGCCGCGGCCGGCATGGAAGCGCATGCCCAACAGTTCGGCGGCCTCGAATTGGCGGTCGATCAGCCGTTTACCGGCATGGCGGGGAAAATTGTACTGATGGTCGAAGGCGGTGGTGCAGCCATGCTTGATCAGCTCGGCCATGGCGGTCAACGAGGAATGATAGAAACAGTCCTCATTGAGCCGCGAGAAGATCGGATAGATGCGGTCGAGCCACTCGATCACCGACAACTTGGTCCAGTCGAGATCGGCGCGATTGCGCACGAAGCACTGGAAGAAATGGTGATGCGTGTTGATAAGGCCGGGATAGACGAACCAGCCATCGGCATCCTGCACGGTGGTGCCGGCCGGCAATTCGCCCTTGTGCAGTCCTTCGCCAATGGCCTGGATTGCCGGACCATTCGTCAGGATGTCGACATTGCGGCGGACGCTTGGGCCAGTTCCATCGTCGACGATGACCGCAGCGCAGTTCCTGAGCAAGTGGCCGGCCATGTCACGACCCTTCCAGATCGAGCTGCGGCTCGGGCTTCAGCTCGTGCAGCCGGTGGATGCCGGGCATTTCAATGAAATGATCGAGGCTGCGGATCGCGCGCGACCAGAGCCGGATCGTCGGATAGGGATCGAGCGACACGCCGCCATCGGGCGCGAGCGCCACATAAGGAAAGCAGGCGATATCGGCGACCGTCGGCCGATCGGAGGCGAGGAAGCGCATGCCGCGCTGGCTTTGCTCGAAAAGCCCGGCTTCCAGTTCGCGCAACGCCGCTATGCCCTGGCTCTGCAGTGTGTCGATATTGCCTGGGCGGAGCAGCATTTCATGCAGGCGCGCGCCGCCGAGATTGGCGGTCAGCCGGTGCGAAAACGACAGCCATTGCTGGATGCGCGCCGCTTCTTCCGCCGCGCCGCTGCCCAGCCATTCCGGCGCGGCCTTGGCGGCGACATAGACGAGCATGGCGCAGGATTCGGTGAGGATCAGGTCGCCGTCCTCAAGGATCGGGATCGAGCCGCCGGGATTGAGCGCCATCAGTTCCGGGCCGCGATGTTCCAGGCCGGGATGGAAATCCACCGGCCGGAGATCGAGCTTAACACCGCTCAGGGCTGCCATCAGGCGCACCTTGTAGCAGCTCGGCGAGAGAATGTAGTCGTAGAGCCTCATTGTGCCACCAGCTGTGCGCCATAGAGATAATTGTGGCGTTTGAGCCAGCGGCGATAGGCGATCGAGGTTTGGTCGGCGCGGGTCGGTGTTTCCATACCGGGATCGAGCGGCAGCAGCGCCGGAATCTGGTTCTCCAGGATCGAGCGATCCTGCAGGAAGATCGTCTGCTGGAAATGAATGAGGTCGGTCATCGGTGTGTCGTCATCATAGAGCGCCATCCACGGCCAGACGTCGCACAAATCCTCGGCCAGCGGCTGGACAAACAGGGTGATGACGTCCCATTCGCCGGGGCGGGGCGGGCAGGTCTTGTAGAGGACCGAACAGGTCGGCGCCGGCACGCGATACATATATTCCGTGGTGATACCGCCGCTGGCCGATTTGGCCGCCTGCGGTTGATAGAATTTCACCTGCGTCGCCCAGACCTCGTCGACATCGTCCCGGATCTCCACCTTGTAGTTCTGCACTTCGGTATGCGGTTCGGCGCCGAGGATATCGGTGTGCACAAAGGGGAAATGGGCGATGTCGAGAAAATTCTCCACGGCGCGCAAGGGCGAGCAGCGCACGCGCACCACGCCGACATCGACCAGCCGGCGGCCGGGCTGGTCCGCCTCGGGAATAGGGAATAGCTCCTTGTTCGGCTTGCCGATCGAGGACCAGACATGGCCGTAGCGGACGCAGATAGGCAGCGCCTGGCCGCTTGCATCCGTTACTCTTGGCTGACCGTCGGTGCCGAGCGCAACGTCGATCGGCTCGCCCATCAGCGCCGTCCGGCGTCCTTGTGCGTCGAGTTGGCTATAGAGGCCGACCGGATACCACTCATCGATCATCGCGTCATGCGGCATGTCGCGATTCCTTTCGTTGAAATTCCTCGGCAGCGCGGCGCAGGCTTTCGATGGCCCGCGATGCGGTAATGCGTTCGGGCGAATTGGAACCCTCCGCCAGCAGGACGTGGATCAGTGTTTCGTCATCGCGCTGCGGCACGAGCAGCAGGCGCATGGCCGGCGCGTCAGATGACTGCCAGACGAGACCCTCCGGTCCTGCCGTGGCGCCAGCCGCTGCTTCGATCGCCCCCAATCCGGCCTTAGCTGTCAGAGAGCGTAGAGGAGCGAGGCCAGCAAGCTGTGGTAGTCCGGCACTCGGTTCGCCGACGGCGACCCATATGATCCCGCTGGCCTCTTCGACCCTATGCGTGACGACGCGAATCGTCTCCGGCGGGGTGAGGCCGGGATGGGCGGGAATACGGACACAGGTTCCGGCCTGCGAATAGCTCCAGCCGTGATAGATGCAGGACAACACTTCGCCGCGCACGAAGCCGTGGGAAAGACGCATGCCACGATGGGGACAGCGATCCGCCGAGGCGGACACCTGCCCGGATCGGCTTCGCCAGAGGGCAGCAGGACCAGCGGGTGTGAGCGCAGGCATGACGGTTGCTGTCGGCAAATCCTGGGAAAGGGCGACGGGTATCCAGGAGTCTCTCAGGTCGGACAGCATGACCTTACTTTCTGTACTTCATATCGATGTTTATCGAGCGAAAACGTAAACTTGAAGAGATCGTCCGGACGCTCGACAGGGCACGTTTGCATAATTATTTCGCAATTGCAATCTTGATGAAATTAACGGCAATTCGGGTAGAAAGGCGTAGGCGAGAGCAATGCTAGGTGGTTCCCGGATCGATCGACAGGCGGTCAATCGTCTCGACCCAGACGTCGATCGGCCCGAGCGAGCATCCCATTTCCATCATGTCGATCAGTTCAGCGGCTCCGGCCAATTCGATCTCGATTCGGTTGGCGCTCGTGTGGGCGATTTTCTGTACGAGGCCGAGCTTTGCGGCGTGGCGCTGGATCCAGGGCACGAAGGACCGGGCATCCAGGTGGTCACCGCGGATGATCATCCGTTCCTGCAGTTGGGTAGGGCATTCGCCCGTCATCGTGGACCTCGTGGTTGGCGTCATGGCTTTTGCAGCATAGCGGCGGCATGAGCCGATGGTACAAAATAATTCTGTCGTCGAGAGCCCTCATCGTTTTGTTCTCGTATGTTGGACAAACGATACGACAAGCATCTGGTCGACTTGGAGGAGAAACATGGGTGATCTCGATAGGCTGATACAGTCGCTCCCCGGCGATGAACGGTATGCAGTTGTCAAGCGCGTTGAGGAGCTTGTGATTGCTAACAATTTGCGTGAACTGCGGGTGCTCGCCGGGCGAACGCAGGAAGACGTTTCCGCCGGAACCGGTTTTAAGCAGACCAACGTCTCAAGACTCGAGAAGCGCGCTGATATGAAACTTTCAACGCTTCGCGATTATGTCGAATCCCTCGGCGGCACTTTGAAAATCGTCGCGGATGTTGCCGGTAAGAAAGTCGATCTCTCCAGCATTGCAGAGCGCTCCCGACACGGTTCAAAGATGTGAGAGGGTGACTGGTAGGGGACGGGCCTTAAAGCCCGGACCCCTTGGCGAGATCAACGAGGAAGATTGATATCTGGAGGTCATTTCGGCGCTTCTGGTATCGCTGCGTTGCCGCCGGGAGATGCCCCTAAGATGGGCAGATTATCAGACAAGATAGTCCGCACCGCTCGTTAAAGCCAGTGCGTCTGTGAGCCGTTCCGCATGCACATGGTCTTCCGCGGCATTGCTTTCGAATTTTCCGGTCGCAAGGTCGAGCGTGCCGTCGGAAAACACGGCGAACTCGACATTGGTGAGGTGATCCGTGCCCTCGGCCTTGCTGGAGATTGTGCCGGCGGATTTGTCGAAATGGTATGAAGCGAAGTCGGATTGATAGTAGGCATCGTCCACGCCCTTGCCGCCATCGAGATCGTCGTTGCCGCCAAACCCTTCCAGTCGATCGCTTCCGCCGCGCCCCTCGATCATGTTGTGCCGGTTGTCGCCGAGCAGCCTGTCTGCGAAGTTGGAACCGATCAATCCTTCGATCGACTTGAAGATGTCACCCGCAGCGTCGTGGGTATTTTGCGAGCTATCGGAAATATCGGCGGTCACGCCCTTGGTGGCGAGTTTGTAACTTGCATAATCGAGACCTGCGCCGCCGATCAGCGCGTCGTGTCCGGCCCCGCCGTTCAATCGATCGCCCCCTGTTCCGCCGACCAGCTTGTCATCGCCCGCCAGGCCGTAGAGAAAATCACCGCCGCCGCCGGTCTTGAGCACGTTCTGGTCGGCACTTCCGATAACGAGGTCTCGATATGGCTTGGTGAATGTGCCGCCATGGGTGGTGTCGTAATCGTTGGGCAAATCCGGATATTTCTTCACCCAGGCGCTGTCTATCTTGGCGCCGTCAGTATAGTGCACGCCCCGCTCGATGATTTGTCCATGGGCGTCGTAAGCCATATAGGCAAGCTGTTGGACGTATCCGGCCTGCTTGTAGATTGTGTTGGCGAAAAGCTGGTTATCGCCGGCCGGCTCTGCGGGCGTCCAGTTGTCGGTGCGGCCGGTGAGAGCGTGGCCCAATTCATGGATGATCGCCGTGAACGGGAAGTCCTGGACCGCATTGCCGTGCTTGTCGATGTAGCTCGCATCATCGAGCTCCCGCAAATCAAGCCTGACGATGCCTTTATTGAGCAAAGCTTCGAAATCGCCTTCAACATATTTGAATGTGATCACGTGCTTTTCGTCGTTAACCCAATGGTCGAACATCTGTCGTGCGATGGACGATTCCTGGTAGGCCTGTTTGATGACGCCGAGGATTGAATCGCGGTCGCTTTTCGAAAATGCTTCGTCAATTTTCGTGGCTTTCAAGATGTCTTTGACACTCACGGCCGGATCCTTTCATGCGCCAAATTGCAGGCTTCACAAAGCATATAAGGGCGCGTCGGAATCACAGGTCAAGTCAGTCACCGCTTGTTTCTAACCCGACACGTGGGGGAGGGTGCCTTAAAGCCCGGACGCCTTGGTCAGATTGACCCTGAAGCGGTCGCGCCGGCGCTGGTATTTGCGGGTCATTTCGGCACTGGCATGGCCGAGCTGCTTCTGCACATAGCGCTCGTCGACCTCGGCCGAAGAAGCCAGACCGGCGCGCAACGAGTGGCCGGAGAATTTTTCGGCCCGCTCACCCTCGCTGAGATCGCCGCGTACACCGGCGGCAAGCGCTGCCTTTTTGACCAAGCGTGCAACCTCCTGGTCGTTGAGGCGATCCGGACCGACATCCTTGCCTTGGCCGCGGACGCGACGGAACAATGGGCCCCTGGCGATCCTGGCAAATCTGATCCAGGTTTCGACGGCGATGATGGGGCAGGTCGCATTGGATGAGCCGCGACCGATTTCGACCTCGCGCCAGCCGGTCTTGCCGCGCAGGGTGGCAACCATGCCCTTGTCGAGGATCTCGATCCAGCCGCGTCCATCCTCGGTCTGATCGCGGCCAAGGTCCAGCCCGACGATTTCAGAACGCCTGAGGCCGCCGGCAAAGCCGAGCAGCAGCATGGCGCGGTCACGCAGGCCGCGCAGGGTCCCCCGATCCAGTGTCTCCAGCATGGCGATCAGGTCTTCGGGCAGGATGGCTTCTTTCTGGTGCGGCGGGGCGGTGTGGATGTTGCGGATGCCGGCGAGCACGGTGGCAATGGCGCGATCTTTCCGGTCGAGCGCCATGCCACGCTGCGAACAATTCCAGCTGATCGCCGACAGCCGCCGCTCGATCGTCGACACCGTCATGCCTCGCGTTCCATGTCCGGYGGTTCCGAAGGCGCTGCCGGAGG
The DNA here is from genome assembly GCF_056403555.1 of Rhizobium sp. P2_G2. Lineage (NCBI taxonomy): Bacteria > Pseudomonadati > Pseudomonadota > Alphaproteobacteria > Hyphomicrobiales > Rhizobiaceae > Rhizobium > Rhizobium sp. P2_G2. Next base: position 40,678 of record NZ_JBFUFF010000023.1, on the reverse strand, counting down.
CGAGGGCCGTGATGTAGAGACCGACGACCTGCGGATCCGGGGGGAGGGAGGACAGATTCTGGCGGCGGCACCAGCCGGCAAAATGCTTCCAGTCGGAGGCATAGGCTTTCCTTGTATTGGTGGAACTGGCGGCCTCGACATAGCTGCGCGCCCGATCCGCGAGGCGCTCAAGCTGCGCCGAAAGCGCGGTCGCGTCCATGACAGCGGAGGGGAGGGTTGCGCCATCAGGCTCCGTGCCGATTGCACCATGACCCCGATCGGAGAAACCGGCTTCTGATAATTTCGCGCTGGACATCGGGTTGCTCACGCCGGTGTCTCCCAAGGATTGATCACAAATACATCGGTGTCTTCGAAATCCCCGACATTGCGGGTGACGAGGATCAGGTCGTGCACAATGGCAGTTGCAGCAAGGAGCCCGCTCATATCGCCACAGGCCCGGATCGCACTGAGGCGGCCCCATTCGACGGCAATCTCGTCCGTCACCGGCAGGATACGGTCTGCATGGTCGTGACGCAGCTTGCGCAGCCATTCGGTGAGGTGAGCCACCGCTTTCGGATCCGACGTCTGTTGCGAGGCGATGCCGCGCATGATTTCGCCGAAGGTCAGTGCGCTCAAATAGATGCTGAGCGGGTCGACCGAGCGCAGCCAAGCCGCAGCCTGCGGCGTGCCGCGTCGCGCTTCCGAGATGATGTTGGTGTCGACGAGGTACATCAGACGCTCACGTCGTGGCGAGGGGTCTTGGCGCGCGCCTCGACCGCATCGGCGAACGGCTCGTCCCAAGCGGGACCGCCGAGCAGATCGTCGACCAGTGTCGGCCGGCCGGCCAGCAGCGCATCGTAGTCATCGGCGGATAGAACCACGGCCGTGCGCTCACCGCGCACGGTAACCACCTGAGGTCCCTCGTGGCGCGCCTTCTGCACCACTTTTGAGAATTGGTTCTTGGCGTCCTGTAGCTGCCATTCCATCCACTTGCTCCAATCTAGCTAGCCTGTCTAGCTATACGCTTCTGTTCGGCAACGGCTCAAAACCCGATGACTTCCGGTGCCCTTGGGCGCGCGGATTTTCCCTGATCACTTCTTTTCCGTATGTATTGACAAAAACGAACGATAATGCAAGATTATCATTCATTCTTTGTTAGCTTCATGATGTGCGGTTTGTGCGTTGAAGTTGGTAAGAAAGCGCTCGCATCTTCGTCATGATGCTGCCTCTGAGGGCTTTGGCTGTGAGCGCACGACAGGACCGCGCCGACCGATGCGTGAATACCTGGTTGATTAGTTTGGCATGGAGAATTGAAGATATCGTTGCGGCGCGGTGTTCGGTCGGCGCCGGCGCGTGGAAAGCCATGCCTCTCTAAGTTGGAACATGTACGGAACAAACTGGGCTGGAATGCGTTTCATCAAGTAGCGGTTGGCATGACCAGAACCTTAGCAGAGGCAACCGCAGGAGAATTCCATGTGGCCGGGCGATAGCGACGTTTTTGACCTCTTCTCCAAAACATATACGAGTGGCGCGCAAGAGACGCTGAGTTTACAGGAATATCTGCTTGCGTGCCGCGAGTCGAAAAGAATGTATGCCACGGCGCAGGAGCGAATGGTCGAGGCCATAGGCGAGCCTCAACTGATCGATACCAGTGCCGACGAACGCCTTGGGCGGATTTTCGGCAACCGCACCATAAAGATTTATCCGAGTTTCGCAGACTTCTATGGAATGGAAGACACGATCGAGCGGATGGTGGGCTATTTCCGCTATGCGGCACAGGGACTCGAAGAGCGCAAGCAGATCCTCTATTTGCTCGGGCCGGTCGGTGGCGGCAAGTCATCGCTGGCCGAACGCCTGAAGAAGCTGATGGAGCAGCAGCCGATCTACGTGCTGGCCATCAACGGCAAGGTGAGCCCCGTCTTCGAATCACCGCTAGGCCTCTTCCACCCCGACCGAATGGCCGACCTGCTGGAAGACAAGTATGGCATTGCCAGGCGAAGGCTCACCGGTCTGATTTCGCCCTGGGCCGCGAAACGTCTCGACGAGATCGGCGGTGATATTTCCAAGTTCAGCGTCGTAAAGCTCATGCCGTCGCGTCTGCGCCAGATTGCCATCGCCAAGACCGAGCCTGGCGACGAGAACAATCAGGACGTGTCCGCTCTGGTCGGCAAGGTTGACATCAGGCAGTTGGAGAATTTCAGCCAGGCCGATCCCGACGCTTACTCGTTTAGCGGTGGCCTCAACCGGACGACGCAGGGACTTCTCGAATTTGTCGAAATGTTCAAGGCGCCGATCAAGGTTCTGCACCCGTTGCTGACGGCCACCCAGGAAGGCAGCTATAACGGCACGGAGAATTTCGGTTCATTCCCTTACCAGGGCATAGTGCTCGCCCATTCCAACGAGTCGGAATGGCTGCAGTTCAAGCACAACAAGAACAACGAGGCTTTCCTCGATCGTATCCTGGTCGTCAAAGTCCCGTATTGCTTGCGCGTAACAGAGGAACGTCTGATCTACGAAAAACTGCTGCGGGAGAGCGAGCTTTCCAAGAGCCCTTGCGCGCCTGAAGTGCTGGAAAACCTCAGCCGCTTCACGGTTGCCACGCGTCTCACCCTGCATGAGAATTCCCCGACCTTCACCAAGATGCGGGTCTATGATGGCGAGAACCTCAAGGACACCGATCCCAAGGCGAAGTCGCTGCAGGAATATCGCGATGCGGCTGGTGTCGATGAGGGCATGACGGGCGTCAGTACGCGTTTCGCCTTCAAGGTTCTATCGGAAACGTTCAACTACGACACCAAAGAGGTCGCGGCCGACCCGGTGCATCTCATGTATGTTCTCGAACGGGCAATTCGGCGCGAACAGTTTCCGAAGGAGATAGAAGCCGGCTATCTTGATTTCATCAGGTCCGAACTTGCGTCCCGCTATGCCGAGTTCATCGGCCACGAGATCCAGAAGGCCTATCTCGAGTCCTATAGCGAATACGGCCAGAATCTGTTCGATCGCTATATCGCCTATGCCGATGCATGGCTCGAAGATCAGGATTTCAAGGATCCCGATACAGGTCAGATCCTCAATCGCGAGGTCCTCGACAGCGAGCTCTCGCAGATCGAAAAGCCCGCCGGCATTGCCAACCCGAAAGACTTCCGCAACGAGGTGGTAAAATTCACGTTGCGCGCCCGCGCCAAGAACAACGGCCGAAACCCCGGCTGGACCAGCTACGAAAAGCTCAGGGAGGTGATCGAGAAGCGGATGTTCGGCCAGGTCGAGGATCTTCTGCCGGTCATCAGCTTCGGCTCGAAGAAAGATAGCGCCACTGAAAAGCAGCACGCCCAATTTGTCGAGCGCATGGCGGAGCGCGGCTATACTGTGCGCCAGGTCCGGCGGCTCGTGGATTGGTATATGCGCGTCAACAAGGCCGGCTAAAATTCATCCGCTTAGACCTCTGTTTTGTCGCAGATTCTTGTCGGAAAACCATGGAAAGCTTTTCCGGAGCCTGCTGAGCACTGTCCAAGGGGAGGCAGGCCAATGCCGAATTTCATCGACCGCCGGCTGAACCCGAAGGACAAGAGTCTCGGGAACAGGCAGCGCTTCCTGAGAAGGGTCCATGAGCAGGTCAAGCGGGCGATCAGGGACCGGGTGAAGTCGGACAAAATCACAGACGTGGATGCCGCCCATGGCGTGCCCATGCCGAGACGCGGTGCCGATGAGCCAAGCTTCCGGCCTTCCATCAGGAGCGGAGACCGGGACTATGTGCTCCCCGGCAACGAAGAATTTTCGCCCGGGGACAAGCTGCCTAAGCCGGAAACAGATAGCGGCGGCGGTCAGGGCAATGCCGACAGCGGGAAGGCCGGCGGCGACGACGATTTTATCTTTGTCCTGTCCCGCGACGAGGTGCTCGATCTTTTCTTCGAGGATCTCGAACTCCCCGATATGGTCAAGCTCAGTCTCAAGGAAACGGTCATCTTCAAGTCGCGTCGTGTCGGTTTCACGACATCGGGAACGCCGACCAATATCAATGTCGGTCGCACCATGCGCAACAGCTTCGGGCGTCGCGTCGCGCTCCGGCGTCCCAGCGAACGCGAATTCCAGGAAATCCTCGACCAGATCGCGGAACTCGAAAGCAAAGGAAAGCTGTCGCAGGCGCAACGTCAAAAACTGCAGGTCCTGCGTGACGAACTCGACCTCTTGAAACGGAAGCGCCAGCGCATCGCCTATGTCGATCCGCTTGATGTGCGGTTCAATCGCTTCGAAAAGCAGCCGCTGCCGAACGCGAATGCCGTGATGTTCTGCCTGATGGATGTGTCGGCTTCGATGGGCGAACGCGAAAAGGACCTGGCCAAACGCTTCTTCGTTTTGCTGCACCTCTTCCTCAAGCGTCGCTACGAACGGATCGAAATCGTCTTCATCCGCCATACCGAAGAAGCGCGAGAGGTCGATGAGCAGACGTTTTTCTTCGACAAGCAGAGCGGCGGCACGGTGGTCTCGTCCGCACTTGAGGAGATGCAGCGTATCGTGCAGGACCGCTATCCACCGAACATCTGGAACATCTATGCGGCCCAGGCCTCCGACGGCGACAATGCGACAGGCGACTCGGAACGCTGTGCGCATCTCCTGCGTGAATCGCTGATGAAACTCTGTCAGTACTACGCCTATGTCGAGATCATCGACGAGCGCGAGAGCGACATATTCGGGACGACCGACAACGGCACGTCTCTGTGGCGCGCCTACCGCACGGTCCACGGCAGCATACCGAATTTTCAAATGACGCGGATATCGAAGCCAGCCGATATCTATCCGGTGTTCCGAGCGCTCTTTGCCCGTCATCAGCCCGTTGCAATGAGGCAGAGGTAGGCGAATGGTGAAGCGCGCCGCATCAAACTTGCTGTTCGACGGCTCGGATTGGAATTTCGAAACACTTTCGCGCTCCTATGATGCGATCGAGACGATCGCAATTGAGGAGATGGGGCTCGACGTCTACCCGAACCAGATCGAGATCATTTCGTCCGAGCAAATGCTCGATGCCTATTCCTCTATCGGCATGCCGCTGATGTACCAGCACTGGTCCTTCGGCAAGAGGTTCGCCTTCGAAAATCAGCTTTATCGCAAGGGCCAGCGTGGGCTGGCCTATGAGCTGGTCATCAATTCAAACCCCTGCATCACCTATCTCATGGAAGAAAACACCATGCCGATGCAGACACTGGTGACGGCACACGCGGCCTTCGGCCACAATCACTTCTTCAAGAACAACTATCTGTTCCGGCAATGGACCGATGCTGGGGCGATCCTCGGCTATATGGACTTTGCCAAGAAATATATTGCCAGCTGCGAGGAGCGGCACGGTCTCAATGCTGTCGAGGAAATTCTCGATTCCGCGCACGCCCTCATGGATCACGGCGTCTTTCATTACCGCCGGCCGCCCCGTCTTTCGTCGGAGAAGGTCAGGGAACGGGCGCGGGAACGGCTGGAATATGAGGAGCAGACGTACAATGATCTATGGCGGACGCTGCCTGAAACGGGCGGTGCCCGCGACATGGAAGCCGTCGAGCGCGAAGCATCGGAGCGGAAAGGCAAGCTCAATCTCCCCGAAGAGAACCTGCTCTATTTCATCGAGAAGAACAGCCTCATTCTCGGGTCCTGGCAGCGGGAGATTTTGCGGATCGTTCGTGTGATCGCGCAATATTTCTACCCGCAGGCCCAGACCAAGGTGATGAATGAGGGCTGCGCGACGTTCGTGCATTACACGATCCTCAACAGGCTGTTCGACCAGGGCAAGATCAGCGAGGGGGCGATGCTGGAACTGTTGGCGAGCCACGCCAATGTGGTGTTCCAGCCGGGTTTCGACGACCCGCGCTACTCCGGCATCAACCCCTATGCTTTGGGCTTTGCGATGATGCAGGATATCGAGCGGATCTGCACGCTACCGACTTCGGAGGACCGGGAGTGGTTTCCCGACATTGCAGGCAATGGCGACTGGCGAGGCACACTCATCGATGCCTGGGCGAACCACCGCGACGAGTCCTTCATCCTGCAATATCTCAGTCCCGCCTTGATGCGCAAGTTCCGCCTGTTCCAACTGTCCGACCGCAGCCGCGACAGGTTTTGCGAAGTCAAGTTCATCCATAACGAGCAGGGCTACTCCGCCGTCCGTTCGGCGCTGGCGCGAAACTATGATCCCGGCACGAGCCGGCCGGACATTCAAGTGGTCGACGTCGATCTGCTGGGAGATCGCCAGCTGCGTTTGCGGCAAACGGTAAAAAACGGCGTGCTTCTGGACGAAAAAACCCGCGACGCGACCCTTGCGCATATACGCCGCCTATGGGGCTACGATGTCAGCCTTGCCGGGTACGATATATCCGGGGACAAAGTTCTCTATGAATGCTCAACGGCCACTGCTCGTTGATATGCGCTGAGAGTTCGCGGAAGCGGAGCCCGTGTTACATTCCATGGCAGCGGCAAACTGTGGAATGTGCAATTTACGATCGAATACGCTTTCGTGGACGGCCGTTGGCTGGCTATGAAATCCGAAGGTGGTATCTGGGAATAGCATAAGCCGTTCTTCCGCACGACTGTCACGTCGAGACCACGCAAATCTATGCAGTCGGGTGACCTACTCGACTTTGCTGAGCCAGCCCCAAACCTCAATCATCGTCCGCCGTTCCTGGTCTGCTTCCATGACAAACGGAGGCTCGATGCACGCGCCCGGCGCATGCTCGGCAAGTACGCTGAGGCTCGAGCCGACGCCATAGCCGCCATGAGTGACAAAGGGCCGCACCGTCTTGCCGGTCAGGTCGTGCCTGCTCAGGAATGAGCGGATGACCGATGGGGCGGTTTCGCCCCATATCGGAAAGCCCAGAAAGATCGTGTCATAGGCCTGAAGGTTCGGAACCGTCGCTTTGAGCGGCGGCTCGAAGTCTTCCTGCCGCTCGCGCTCCGCCTGTGCGACCATTTGCATATAGTCGGCCGGGTAAGGCTTGGCGGTTTCGATCTCAAACAGGTCGGCCTCCAGCGCCCGGCTGATCTGGCCCGCGATAACGCGGGTGTTGCCGGAGCGCGTGAGATAGGCGACAAGCACCTTGCTTTGGCAGGAGGCCTGGGCGTTAGCCGGATCTCCGGCCGAGGCCAGACCGGCGGTCATGCCGAAGAGGAGGGCTCCTTTGAGCCCGTCCCGCCGCGTGATGGTAGGTTTGCTGTCCGAAGTAACCCTCTTCGGCATCTTAAAGGCCTGTCATCTTAAGCACGGCTTTCGGCAGACGTTCACCCTGCACCTCCACCTTGGCCAGGCCGGCGGCAATCTCCGCGAGGTCGGCCGCGGTGAGCTCAAGCTCGACCGCACCGAGGTTTTCCTCGAGGCGATGCAGCTTGGTCGTGCCCGGAATCGGCACGATCCACGGTTTCTGCGCAAGCAGCCAGGCGAGGGCGACTTGCGCCGGCGTCGCACCCTTGCGTTCGGCCACGGCCTTGGCAATATCGACCAGTGCCATGTTGGCCTTGCGGGCTTCCGGCGAGAACCGCGGCACGTGATTGCGGAAGTCGGTCGGGTCGAACCTGGTGTTCTCGTCGATCTTCCCGGTCAGGAAGCCGGCGCCAAGCGGGCTGAACGGCACGAAGCCGATGCCGAGCGCCTCGAGCGTGGGCAGCAACTCCGCTTCCGGGCCGCGCCAGAACAGCGAATATTCGCTCTGCACGGCGGCAAGCGGATGAACGGCGTGGGCGCGACCGATCGTGCCGACACCGGCTTCCGACAGGCCGTAATGCCTGACCTTGCCTGCAGCGACCAGATCCTTGATGGCGCCGGCGACGTCCTCGATAGGCACATTCGGATCGACACGGTGCTGATAGAAAAGATCGATATGGTCAGTCTTGAGCCGCTTGAGGCAGGCCTCAGCCACCGCCTTGATATGCTCAGGGCGGCTGTTGGTGCCGCCGGTCCGTGCGCCGGTTTCGAGATCGATATCGAACCCGAATTTGGTGGCGATCACCACCTTGTCACGGATCGGAGCGAGGGCATCGCCGACCAGAACCTCGTTGATGAACGGACCATAAGCTTCGGCGGTATCGAAGAAGGTGACCCCGCGGTCATGGGCGGCACGAATGAGCTTGATCATTTCGGTTGTGTCCGCCGCAGGCCCGTAGGCTGAGCTCATGCTCATACAGCCGAGCCCCAGGGCGGACACTTCCAAAGTTCCGAGTTTACGTGTTTTCATGGTGTTTCTCCTAATTTTTGATCTCAGATCATCACGTAGCGCATCAGAATAAWGGCGAGGATTGCGCCCTTATGGGACGCTGCGGGGAGTGGGATGTCTGCAGCATAGTGCTTTCCGGTTGGTTCGACGGGCGGCTCGGCCGTTCCTGATCTGGTGCTCTGAATGTAGCGTTTGCGGCCGCTTTCGATTAGCTGCTATAATCTGCATGAACCTATTAGACGGACTAATGAATGGCGCAGGAAAACCTCAACGATCTCGTGGCCTTCCTGACGGTGGCGCGCGAACAGAGCTTCACCAAGGCGGCGGCCAAGCTCGGCGTGTCCCAGTCGGCACTGAGCCAGACCGTGCGCGGCCTTGAGGAGCGGCTGGGCATCCGGCTGCTGATGCGCACCACGCGCAGCGTCTCGCCGACCGAGGCGGGCGAGCGGCTAAGGCTCTCACTCGGGCCGCATTTCGAGGAAATCGATGCCGAACTGAGCGCGATCAGCGCATTGCGGGACAAGCCGTCCGGCACCGTCCGCATCACCGCCGGCGAGCATGCCGCGATTTCCATCCTGGCCCCGGCGATCCGGCGTCTGGTGCCGCAATATCCGGATATCCGTGTCGAGGTTATCGTCGACTATGGGCTGACCGACATTGTCGCCGAACGCTACGATGCCGGCATCCGCCTCGGCGAGCAGGTCGCCAAGGATATGATCGCGGTCAAGGTCAGCGGCGACATGCGCATGGCCGTGGTAGGATCCCCGGACTATCTCGCGCGCTACGGCAGGCCGGAAACACCGCAGGATCTCACGCGCCACAACTGCATCAACATGCGCCTTCCCACCCATGGCGGGATTTTCCCGTGGGAATTCGAGCATTGCGGCCGGGAGCTCAAAGTCCGGGTTGACGGCCAGCTCACCTTCAACAATATCGCCATGCGGCTCGACGCAGCCCTTGCAGGCCTAGGCCTTGCCTACCTGCCGGAAGACCAGGCGTCGCCATATTTCGACGGCAGGGGCCTTGAGCGGGTGCTCGGAGACTGGTGTGAACCGTTCTCAGGCTACCACCTTTATTATCCGAACCGCAGGCATGCCTCGCCGGCCTTCGCCGTGGTCATCGAGGCGCTGCGCTGCCGTGAATGATTGCCGCATCACGGCTAATCAAAAATCTGTGATTAATAAGCACAACTAATAGCTTCATACGGTTTCCGGCGGCTAATGCCCAGCTGCGTTGTCGCCTACCTTGTCATCATCTCTACTTTGACAGGGTTTGACCTCATGAGCTTTGGCCGCTTCGTTCTCGCACTTCTCCTTTCGCTCGCCGGCTGGGCGGCCCATGCCGAATCCAACCGGGTCCAGTTCCCGGCCGACCTGGACAAACTCGTGCACTACACCACCATCCGGCGCGGTGAAGTCACCGAGCGCATCCTCACCACGCAAGAGGCGCTTGCGGCCGTCAAGAGCGGCCAGCCCATCCCCGACGGCACGCATTTCGTGCTCGTCGATTATCGCGACGGCAAGGTCTACCGCTATTTCGTCATGCAGAAAGGCTCCGGCTGGGGCAATGACTATGACGAGGTCCGCCGGACCGCCGACTGGCAGTTTCAATGGTTTTGGGCGGACAAGTCGGCCAACATGGACGAGAATACCGCCCGCTGCCAGTCCTGCCACACGGGCGCCCGGGCGGAACGGAATTACCTCTATACTTTCGACGCGCTGGGCGCGTTCGACGGCACAGCGGTGGAATAAGGCAAGCCCATGAGCCCGATTTTCCTGCTGCGCCTGGTCCTTGATTTCTTCGCGGTCGATCTGCTGATGGTCGCGATGGCCTACTGGTGGCTGGACAACGGAACCCATGAACTCGTCGGCACGGCCATGTTCGCCTTGCTGGTCCTGCACAATATCTTCAATCGCCGCTGGTGGGGGAGCCTTTCCCGGACCCGGCGACAGCCGAGGCCGGTGGCGACATTGGTGCTCAACCTCACGCTTGCTGCCACCATGATCACCCTGCTGATCACCAGCCTGCTGATCTCGCGGTCCCTCTTCGGTTTCCTGGCAGTCGGCAGCCCGACGGCGCGCGATCTCCATATCCTCGCCGCCTATTGGGTCGTCATTATCGCCGCGGTTCATCTCGGCATGCACTGGCCGGTCATCTTGGGCGTTGCCGCACGGCTCGCCCGGATCACGCGGCCGAGCCAGGCCCGGCGCGTCATACTGAGGATCCTTGCCGCCGGCGTCGCCGTGCTCGGGGCCTTGAGCTTCCTCGAGCTGGATATTGCCTCACGGCTGCTGCTCGTCCCGACCATCGTGTTCTGGGACTTCAATGAAGATGCCACGGGCTTCTTCCTCCGCCTCGGCGCAATTGCCGGCCTGGCCGCCGTGGTCGGCCACTATGGGCTCGTGGTTCTCCAGGCCCTGCAATGTCGCCGGCGGGCTGCGGCGTAAGCGCCGAACCCGACCACCACCTAGCAACAAAAGGATGATGATATGACCCAAGGACTCGAACTGAACCGCCGCAACCTGCTGCTGGCAGCGGGGGCACTGGCCGCCGCCGCCAATGTCGGCGGCGCCCCGGCCAAGGCTGCAACGGAAAGCTCCACCGTGAGCGTTGGCGGGGACATCGGCCGGCGCAAGCTCGGCTCGCTCGAGGTCTCAAGCATCGGCATCGGCGTGCAGAATATGAGCCGGACCTACCAGACCACGATCCCGACACGAACCGAGATGCACCGCATCATTCATGCCGCCTTTGACCGTGGTATCACGTTCTTCGACGCGGCCGAGGCCTACGGCCCGCACGAGGTCGAGCGGATTCTCGGCGAAGGCATCGCCTCTTTCCGCGATAAGGTCGTGATCACCTCGAAATTTGGCTGGAACATCGACCTGAAGACCGGCGAACGCTATCCCGGCCTCAACAGCCGCCCTGATCATATCAAGCTGGCGGTCGAAGGCATGCTCCAGCGCCTTAAAACCGACCGCGTCGATCTGCTCTACCAGCACCGCGTCGATCCTGAGGTGCCGATCGAGGACGTCGCCGGCGCCGTCAAGGACCTGATGGCCGGAGGCAAGGTGCTGCACTGGGGCCTGTCGGAAATGGGCCTGCAGACGCTGCGCCGCGCCCACAAGGCCTTGCCGCTGACGGCGGTACAAAGCGAGTATTCGATGCTGTGGCGCGGGCCTGAGACCGGTGCCATCCCGGTCTGCGAGGAACTCGGCATCGGCTTCGTGCCCTGGAGCCCACTCGGCGTCGGCTTCCTGACCGGTGCGATCGATGGCCGCACGCAATTCGCTCCCGGGGATATTCGTAGTGTCGAAGGTCGTTTCACCCCTGAGAATATTTCCCTGAATCTTGCCCTGGTGCAGCTGGCCAGGACATGGGCGGCGCGGAAACAAGCCCAACCCGGCCAGATCGCTCTGGCCTGGCTGATGGCCCAGAAGCCCTGGATCGTGCCCATTCCCGGCACGACGCAAATGCCGCACATGCTCGAAAATGCCGGCGCGCCTTCCGTCCGGTTCTCGGCGGACGAGATTGCGGAGCTCAATGCTTCGGTGGCAGCAATCAAGGTTGCGGGGGCAAGACTGCCCGATGCCGTCCAGACCTATTCCGACGTGGAAGCGCCGCTACGATCATGAATCGGCGCACCTCATCTGAATGAAGAGAAGCAGGCTGTCGTGCTGGCAGCCTGCTCGTTGCATGTGCTGTCTTCTTTCCGCAGTCGTCAGGCGGGTGGGATGCTTTCGTTGCGCAAATGCACCTGTCTCTCCATCCTGATCGTTGCTGCGTGCCGGATCTTCACCACGCGCCTGATCCGTTGCGTCGCCGAGGCCGCGAGGGTGCTGCGTATGCTGCTGAATTCCTCCGGCCGTGCACTGAGTCCGAAGAAATGCTCGATGGCCTGGACAGAACGCCGCGCCGCATGCCCGTCGCCATAAGGATTGACGGCACGCGCCATGGCCTCGTAGGCCTGCGGGTTGACGAGAAGCTCGGCGACCGCTTTGAAGACGGCATCCTCGTCCGTGCCGATCAGGCGCGCGGTGCCGGACGCCACCGCCTCCGGGCGCTCTGTCGTGTCGCGCATGACCAGCACCGGCTTTCCGAAGGTCGGAGCCTCCTCCTGGACGCCGCCGCTGTCGGTCAGGACGATGAAGCAATCCCGCATCGCCTGAATGAAATCATGATAGTCGAGTGGCTTCGTGACGATCACATTTCTCAGACCCTCGAGCGGCGGCAGAAGCACGGACCGGACAGCCGGGTTGAGATGTGCCGGCAGGAGAAAGTTGACACTTGGGAATTGCCTGGCCAGCCGGGCGATGGCGCGCGCAGTCTGGGCCATCGGCTCACCCCAGGACTCACGCCGATGCGCGGTGATCAGCACGGTCCTGCCCTTGGAAAGTTTGATCAGGTCCGGATGCTCGACAGGAGCATTTCGGCGCGAAACGTGCAGCAGGGCATCTATGACCGTATTGCCGGTGACGACGATGTCCTTTTCCGCGACGCCATCCTTCAACAGGTTCGCCTTGGACGTCTGGGTCGGAGCCAGGTGCAAGGCTGCCAACTGCGTGGTCATGCGCCGGTTCACCTCTTCAGGGAATGGGTTGAGGCGGTCGCCGGTTCTCAACCCCGCTTCGAGATGGATGAGCGGAATTTTGCAGTAAAAAGACGCCAGCGCCGCAGCGAAGCAGGTGGTGGTGTCCCCCTGGACCAGCAATGCGTCGGGGCTCTGCTCCCTGATAATGTCCGACACCCCTGCAAGGACGCGGGACGTGATCGTTTCGAGCGTCTGCGACTGGGTGATGATGTTGAGGTCGTGGCTGGGTTCGATGCCGAACAGCCGGTTGACCTGGTCGAGCATTTCGCGGTGCTGACCGGTGACGGCAACGATCGGCCGGCAGAATGACGAGCGATGCAGCTCATCGATCAAAGGCGCTATCTTCACGGCTTCGGGGCGCGTTCCATAAACCAACAATATCTTTCGCATAACCACTCTCTTTCAGTTGCCCGGGTGGCGGCATTTGTTGAGCACGACGCCGAGGACGTTGGTGCGGTCGGAAAGATATCGTTCGCAGGTATCGACCTCCTCAAACGTGGTTCGTCCCGCTTCCACGACAAGGATCGCGCAGTCGACATTCGGCAGAAATGCCGTAACGTCGTCGTTCGGGAGCATCGATGTCAGGTCATAGAGGACGACATCGGGGGCCAATACCTGCCGCATCTCCTTGAGGACTCTGGCAGCCTCCCGGCTCTGCAGCACTTCTGCGGAATATTTCACCGGCCATCGATTGGCGCCGATCGCGAGATTCCTCTCATGTCGGCGCAGGACGGCGGTCATGTCGCAGTCGCCACGTAGAAAGGCTTCCATGGATGACGGCGTCTCGAGGTCGAGTAAATCTCCTATCCGGTGATGCTTGAGATCGAGGTCCAGGAGCAAAGTCCGGCAATCCATCTGATTGGAAAAGCTGAGCGCCAGATTGAGGGCGACAAGCGATTTGCCGCATCCCGGCGTCGGCGAGGTTATTGCCACCGATGTCCAGCCATTCTGCCTCAGCGTCTGCAGGACTTTGGTGCGGATCATGTCGATGGCGGCATGCGCTGCCGTCGAACGATCTCCCGTTATGATGCGGCTTCGGGCAAGGGTCTTGGGGTTGAGACGCATTTCCTGCAGGCCGGCCCATGTGTTTTCCCGCACCGTGGATGCACGTGCTTCGGCCAGTTGCTCCGAGGAGCGATCAGCGATGCGCAGTTGAGGGCTGTCCTGTATCAAGGCGGGAGCTCGCTCCATGTCTTTACCTCGCGGCCTGAATTTCTCTTTTGACGAATTGTTTGCACCGTGCTCTTCGAACGTGTCCAATCTGGCCTCCGTTCACACCAGCCTCGAAAGCAGTTGCCGAAACACCAGGTCTAGTGGCGCGTAATAGTAATGAACCAGCATGAGTGAGGCCGGGATCGCGCCGGCGGACAGCAAGACCGCAGCACCAGCCATGTAGCGCGAGACACGCCGCTCATGCGGGGTCCTGATCATCGGGACGGTGCCGAGCGGTTCTATCTGCAGCTTCCTGAGGTCTTTGGGGCGGCGCACCGTTTTGTTGAGGATCTCGAGAAGCAGCACCAGGGCAACCCCCAAACCCAGTCCGCCAATGCCGCCAAGGGCGATCATTATCTTGGGCTTCAGGCCGGTGGGTCTTGACGGTGGCATGGCGCCCTCAAGCAGGGAGAAGCGCTGTCCGTCGGTACGACTCTCTATCTGCTCCCCCGTCAATGCTTCCGCGCGTTGCGCAATCGCTGCATTATATTGCAGCTGGATGTTTTCACGATTTCGCTGCAGCGTGTTCAGCTCGGTTTCGGTCGCGGGCGTTGCAGCGATGGATTTGGTCAGTTCCTCGACGCGATTGGCCGCATCGAGCTTGTCCCGCGCGATCGCCTGCAATCGCTCCTCGATAACAGGCAATTGCAGTTCAAGGCCAAAGGCTGGCTTCTGCGGGTTGGCGGGATCTTTCGCCACAGCACCCGGCTTCAACGGGATCATGCCTTCTCGAACCTTTGCAATCCGGTCGCGAAGGGCGATGATGTTCGGGCTGTTCTCCGTGAACAGCGCGAGTTGCTCGGCGAGTGCCCGGTTCAGGTCCACCAGCGTCTGTTGCTCCGGTGTCAGTGGCGCTGTCCCAGTGATCTGGCCCGTGTTCGTGTAGGTCATGATCAACTGGTTCTTGCTTATTCTGAGCTCGGATTCCTCGCGGTCCAGTGTCGAAAGCTTGTCCTGCAGACTGCCTTGCTCGCTGCGACGAAAAGCAAGGCTCTCGGGCAGGGTTTCATTGTGTGACTTCATGAACTGCAGATTCTCGATGTCCAGCCGCTTGAGCTCATCGCTAAGCCTCGCGACTTTCTGGTCGAAGAACCGCAACGTGTCGCCGGCGCGGCCGGCCCGCTCGCGCTTGTTCCTGTTGAGTATGATCGCAACAAGCGCATTGGCGACATCCGCCGACAGCGCCGCGTTGTTCGCACGGAAGGAGACTTCATAGACGGCGATCCCCTGCTCCGGGCTCTGCGAATCGAGCTGCAGTTGGTCGAACTTGATGCGGGACCGCATATCCTGGACGATATCCTCGTCACCAGGTTGGGCGGGACTGTCGCGATAAACACCGAGTTTTCGCGCAAGGGTGAGCAGCGCGTCTCGCGTGGTGATCTGCTGTTGCAGGACCTGCAATTGAACCAGACCGCCCATCGGCACGGTGGATCGGGCAAGATCGGTGGGGATCTGCGGTGCTTCCACCAGAATCTTGGCGCTGGCGCTGTAGACCGGCTGCATATGGCGAACCACAAGTGTCGCCACCACAAGGAGCGCCAGCGTGATCGCCAGAATGACATGCAGGCGGCGCAGAAGCGCCCGGACGTAAAAGCCAATTTCCAGTTTATTCATGGGTGAGACACTCAATTACGCGAATACATCTTTGCCTGTCGACACGCGACATCTTCGAGCGATCCGGCTGTCAATCATAGCCCGCCATTGTGCGTTTCGGGCTGGCGCCACACGGACCCCACGTAAGCCTTTTGAGCGAGAGTGCAGCACTTTCGGGCAGATTATCCTGCCCGATTCATCCATCGAGCGAGCACGGATACCTCGCAAGGCGCATATCCGTCGTCTCGGCACGCAGCCTTCCTGCTTAGTCGTGGCAAGATCCCGGAGAACCGGACTTCCGCCTTGCGACCGGGGAGGTAGGAATTGCCGCAGGGAATGAAACTATCCCCAATCGCGTGGAGGGGTGCCTGACCTCCCCCGAAAGCCTTAACTCTGCTCATATTCACAGTACGAACCGGAAAAGTCATTCTCAGAGGCGTGTCCGGAGCTGCCGGACCATGTCTAGGCATTCATTGCTGGGAAAAACATGAACAATCCGGTGAAACTCAGCGTGGTCATACCACATCTCAACGAACCGGACGGCAATCTGCTTCGCTGTCTCAACGCGCTCGATGCGCAGCGTACCGAAGAAACCACCTTCGAAATCATCGTCGTCGACAACGGCTCGGTGGAAATGCCGGAAGCCGCATGCGCCGGCATTGCCGACCTTCGGCTGGAGCGGGAGATCGTTCCGGGACCAGGTCCGGCGCGCAATCGTGGAGCGGCACTGGCGCGCGCCGATCTTCTGGCCTTCATCGACGCGGACTGCATCGCAGAGCCCGGCTGGGCCAAATCGATCATCGAATTCATGGCCGGCCGTCCCGACATCGCACTGATGGGCGGGGACATCGGTATCCTGATGACCGATGCGGGAAAGCCGAGTGCAATAGAATCCTACGAAAGCATCTATGGTTATCGCGCCCGCCTTTATGTCGAGCGCTACGGATTTGCCGCGACTGGCAACATGGCGGTGAGGAAAGACGTCTTCCACGCCGTTGGGCCTTTTGGCGGCATCGCGACCATGGAGGACACCGAATGGGGCCAGCGAGCGACAAGGTCTGGCTACCGAATTGCATTTCTTCAGGAAGCGAAGGTCCTTACTCCCTCCTGCAAGTCCTTTGGGGAGCTGGCCCGCCGCTGGGACCGCCATGTTGCGCACGAATTCGGAAACGTCGGAAGTGGTTTGACAGCAAGGCTGAGCTGGCTGTTTGCATGCGCACTGGTTGCCGCTTCCCCTCTCGGTGAAGTGATCGCTATCGCTCGATCCAGCCGTGTTTCGGGCTTCAAGAGCCGGTCGCTGGCACTTGCCTGCCTGGTGCGTATCCGGCTCTACAGGGCGCGGCTGATGCTGGATCTGGCGCGCCGGCGACGATTTCCCACCATGGTAGAGAGTTGGAACAAGGAAAAGATTTGACGGCGGCGCCGTGCCGGTGTGCAGGCGGGCTGAACGTCAGCGGGCAGAATCAGTATTCATCATGCCGCTGCCAAAGCAAAGATAGTGACAGGCTTCAGACGCTTTCATCTCGATTTGCTTAAAATGGCGGAAATAAAATAAAACAAGGCGGGAGGAATAAATGCTGAGGGCGATAATAAATTACTCTTCCGGTCTCAATATTTCAGGATTCCGATCACGATTCATATATTCGCGGCTCAATTATGCAACTGTCAAACGATGCCTTGATGTCGTGCTGACGGTTTTGGCTGCGCCGTTCTTGTTGATACTCGTCGGTGCACTGGCCGTCCTGGTCAGGCTGGACGGTGGAGGGGCATTTTTTTGGCAGTCACGCGTCGGGCGTGACGGCAAGCTGTTCAAGCTCTGGAAGCTGCGGACCATGGTGCCGGATGCGGACTCGCGACTGAGCGAGCATCTGGCAAAAAGTCCCGAAGCGCTGGACGAGTGGACGCGTTGTCAAAAACTCGCGAATGATCCTCGCATCACACGAATAGGATTCTACCTGCGGAAATATTCTCTCGACGAACTTCCGCAGTTGTTCAATGTGTTGCGTGGCGACATGAGCCTTGTCGGACCCCGGCCAATGCTGCCGGAGCAGCGCAATCTCTACCCGGATACAGCCTACTTCAGTCTGCGCCCCGGCATGACCGGCCTGTGGCAGGTGAGCAAGCGCAATGCCTGCACATTTGCGGAAAGGGCGCAGATCGATACCCGATACGCACGCACGTTCTCGTTTCGCACGGATCTATGGATTCTTGCCCAGACACCGTTTGTCGTGCTGAAAGGAACCGGAATTTAGAGCATGTTGTATCGATTTGGAGCCATTCTGTTGGCCTGATATACGACAGGTCCAGATGTCGGTCCCTTTTCGGGGCGCAGCAAACATTCCCGCGGCGTGCGATCGGTCGGGCCATGCCCCGATTTTAACCATGTTTGAAGTTCGAAGAGGCTTGCGATCCGATCGTCGAGCCGGCCTTTGAGATGGTTTGACAGCACTATCCTTCTCGCTTTCGGATGAAATCCAGGAGAGGATTTCCACATTTTCCATGCCGGCATGTCACCTGATAGCGAGCGTACAACCTCTCGGCCGATGAATCCTGTCCCGTCTGTGACAAGTATGCGCATGAAAAAAATCTGCTCGGCGCCAGAAAAATTCAAGATAAAACGGCCGATTCTCTCTGCTACTCGAGCCAATTTCCGCCCGACAGCTGCTTCGCGGTGAGAAGATCCGAAAAAAGTACGGTCCGCTGGCCATTCTCCAACCTACACTTCGATAAATAAGCTTAATTGTCGATCTCTCGCCTATGATGTGTCAACTTCGTCGACACAGAAACCGGCTTCGGCTCGCAGGTTAAGTAAAAATTCATTATTATTAACGAGCTCAGCGGGAATTTACTCCTTTTTTACACGAAATCTTCAGACATTACGCGATTTCGATCATGCTAATATTCTCCGCGATGCCCGGAAAGCGGCACGGAGAGTGCTTCTTTGTGAAATGGTATTTAAGTCTGTCAATGTATCGACGGGCCTATTCAAGAGAAAGGATCGGTCGGGTTTTAGTATCATCAAGTCCGTTCAAACATTGTCACGATCGTCGGGTAAACAACTCCACGACGAATACCGCGATCTCGGAACATGGGTGAAATAAGCGTAGACATACACACGTAATCTAAGTACTCAAACAACCTATACAGCTTCGATAAAATAGTGTATGTGTAAATCTACTAACGATCAATTGACTTAAATTTTATCCAAAAATGTTAACGCCGCGATACGCTCGCGGATAAAAAAATTAATAGATTCAATCATTAGAAGCGTGTGCAGTGATGTGTTTTTGGTGATGGGAGTAGACGCCATGAACTTGATGACAAGAAACAGTAAGGATGGCATAAAAGGAACTACTATTCTACCGATCGAACCGGAACTCGCCACTCCGTTTCGAGGGTCTGTTACAGCAGCTGTGTCCGGAACGCGTGAAACTTCGCTGGTTATCATCGACAATCGGGCTCTGGATCGGCAGTGCCTTGCACGATGCATAACCTCGACGCGGCCCGATGTTTCCATCCTGGCCTTTGATTCCGTGGAGGAGTGGCGTCGTAACCATGATCACGGGACAGTGCCGGGGGCGATATTGCTCAATATCGGCAGCGCCAGGATTTCTGACCGGATTATCGCCGATGAGATCAAAACGCTCGCATCGGAGTTCCCGACGCCGATCATCGTGCTCGCCGATTCAGACGATCCCACGGAAATCATAGGCGTACTCGAATGTGGTGCAGGGGGGTACATACCCTCATCGGTTAGTATAGATGTGTGCATAGAGGCCATCGCTTTGGCTATGGCAGGAGGCATATTCGTGCCGGCGAGTTGTCTTTTGGCTATGCGTCAATTCATCAATACTGCGGCCTCGACGGCCGGCCCTCTCAACGGCATATTCACGGCCAGACAAGCGGAAGTGGTTGAAGCTCTCCGTCGAGGCAAGGCAAATAAAATCATAGCCTACGAGCTCAACATGCGGGAAAGCACGGTAAAGGTTCATATCCGGAACATCATGAAAAAGGTCAAGGCTACAAATCGAACGGAAGTAGCCTACAAGATCAATGATCTCCTCCCAATGGATATTCAGCCGGCTACCAGGCCCGACGCAAACGGATAGGAGAAGTCGAGACAATCTGTTTCGCTCGGAACGAAGCCCTTTCCTCGTTCCTTCGGCTCGCGAATAAACATGCTGGACCTTCCGGCCAGCATCGCATTTTCGACCGATGGCGCAACTTCGTCAGGTGCTGAAAAGCTGATAATACATCATCATTTTGAAACAAGAACAGACGCCCGCAGCCTGAAAGACGTCGGCTACCCGCCCCGGCGCACGGCTCGTGAGAGACACGCTTGTTCCGCGATCGGGCGTGTCAATCTGCTTTTTCGCGCCGGGCATGCGGCTGAAGCACGCAGGCCGCCACTGAATTTGGCGTTGGAATTTTTTTGAAACGCTCTAGAACAATCTCCATCCATCAGTGTTCGGAGGGGGGACAAGTCGTGCCGAAACGTTTGAGGACCGGCGATGCGATCGTGTCGCCTGACACGGATGCGGATGTTGAGTGCCGATTCGACGAGAGAACCGGCATACTTCACCTTATGATCGACGGTCCTCTCGCGGGAGGTCCGCCATCCGAAGGCTATCTTTTGGAACTCATTGCCCATCATCGCAGAAATCGGCCGCTCAATGGCATCGTGATTTTTAATCGACAAGACCCGAATTTCAACCAGGTTACCGCGATGCTGCAACATCGGTATTGATGGCGGGCGCAGCTCGGTTATTCGCCTGGCGAACCCATTGAGCGCAGGCGATTGAACCAGAAATCCCGCGCCGCGAGCAGTACTGGCGATCAGGGCCATCTTCGAAGCCGATTTAGACGATCGACGAAGTGACGATCAAATAGCCCCATTCATTGCGGCCGGAATGAACCGGGATCAGGGGCGGCTTCTGTTTCTCGTCTGTTTCTCGTCGCTAAAATTCATCACCCGCCTGCGCGAGGTCGGACTTGTTCCGCGCGCCCAGTTCCGCGCCGCCTCCGACTGCCACATTCAACGAAATGTAGTCTGCAGCGAGCTGTCTGATGGCCGCAACAAGCGACACTCTTGCATCCGCAACATTGCGCTCCGCTTCAAGAACATCCAGTACGGTCGCGGTCCCGGCCTTGTAGCTGACACGCGCCAGGCCAAGTGCTTCCTGGTAGGAAGAGACGAGCCGCCGCAGAGCGACAACCGTCTGACGGTCGCGATGCAGCGCGATCTGCGCATTCTCGACCTCTTCGACCGCGTTCAGCACAGTTGCTTTCCAGGCGATGTACTGCGTCTGCATGTTCGATCGGGCGATCTTGACCTCTGCCCGACGTGTCTGACCGTCAAACAACGGAAGATCGATGCTCGGCCCAAACGACCAGGACAACAGGCCATGGGACGCGCTGCGGGTAAAGGTCTTCGATCCATTGATCGACCCAATGAGCGCGATGCTCGGATAAAGCTGGGCTTCCGCAACGCCGACATCGGCCGTGGCGGCGGCAAGCAGCCGTTCCGCCTGCCTGATGTCGGGACGATTGCGGATGAGATCCGCCGGAATGCCGACGTCCGTGGGCGTGCGGGGGACCGGTTGGCCATAGCCATGGCTCAAGCTGGCCGTCATCGTTGCGGCTGGCACGGCCAGGAGCGTGGCAATATGGTTCGCCGCCTGGTGAAAACGCGCGTCGAGTCCGGGAATTTCCGACAAGGTCTGGTTGACCAGACCTTCGGCCTGGATCACGTCAAGCCGGGAAGCGGCCCCCGAATTCCTGAGGTCGGTGACCAGCTTCAGGGTCTCCCGCCGTGACGCGAGGTTCCGGCGGGCGATCGCGATCGATTCCTGACTGTATCTGAGGTCGACATAGGATTGGCTCAGATCGGAGAAGAAAGCCAGGCGCGCAACACCGATATTGTCATAAGCTGCATCGAGCGACGCGCTGGCGGATTCCCTGGCTCGCCTGTATTGCCCAAAGAAATCCAGCAGCCAGGACGCACCCAGGCCAGCTGTCAGCGTGGTCGTGGTCCGTGCTTTCGTCGCGCCGGCGACGGTGGCTGCCGCGGCTGCATCGACCTGGGGCAGGGCGCCGGCGCCGGCAATCACGACGTTGGCCTGGGCTTGGGCAATGCGCTCCAGCGCAGCACGCACGCCGAGATTCTCGTTCATCCCCTGGTCGACAAGTGCATTGAGGCCTTTGTCCCTGAAAGCCTCCCACCACGGGTTAAGCGGCGCCTGGTCCGTCGGCTTCCGGCCTGCTTCCGAGTAATGAGCCGGCAGCGCTGCGTGCGGAGGCTTGTAGTTGGGACCAACCACGCAACTGGAAAGAACCATCGCAGTCAACGCCAGCAATGTCGTGTTTCTCATCAGTTCCCCTGGTTGGAAGACGGCAAGCCGCCAATCACGGATGAAAGCCCTCGGCAATGCATCTTCCCGGACGGGCATATCGTTCACCCCGGGGCCTATGGATCGCGGCATCGTTCGGAAAGGCGATGCCTTCAAGGGCAAGGCATCGCCGCTGCGGGCGCTTTGGCCGTGCGATACCTTCACGATGACACGCTCTTCAATACGTGAGATGAATGGAGGCGAATAGAAGCGACGATCGCCGCTGGCGCTCGCCCCGAAATCGCTGATGGTAAATCAGACTTAGAATTCATCATTGCCCCCAAGCACCTAAATTCCGGACCTTGCGCCGGCTATTCCTCCCCGAAACTATCGGATATCTCGATAGCGAATCGCACAGCATGCAGTCAATTCCAGCAACCCAGCCGATTGATGTATTCGTCCCGAGGCAGACATAGTCCAAAAGCGGTAGGCGAGATCCGGTCCCCTTTCCACTGTCGTAGGCGGAGTCGCCACTCGCTACCCGCTGACCGGCTCCGCTTGATCAAAAGTCCGATCAAATCATCCTTGCCTGCTTCCTTACCCCTTATTGATGACACTGCACCAGCGCATTCTGCCCTTCTCAACGCCGGTTTAGTCGGCAGAATGTAAGGTGTATCTTTGCCGTCACTATCTGGCGCTGGGCTTGGAGACATTATGCCTGAGGACTTATTTTGCCGCGGTCGATTGAGACGCGCGTGGTTTGCGGTTTTTACAATGGTTGCATTTGGCGGCCTGTCAGGCCAGTCGCCTGCATGGTCGGAGACGATGCTGCCGCCGCAAACAAACATTCGATTGACGGTCGTGCAGTGGATCCCGAACAAAGGCGAATATGAAAAATGGGATGCGCTCGGCGGTGACTTTCAGGTCTCGGATCGCAGGACCATCACGCTTCCGGTCATAGGCACGGTGTCCGTTGAAAATCTCGATACGAACGGGCTGTCAGCGGTGATCGCCCGGGAACTGAAAGCGCGGATCGGCCTCATTCAGGCACCCGAAATCAGCGTGGCCATCATCGATTATCCACCCGTTTATGTCGTGGGTGATGTCAAGGCACCGGGCGAATACCGGTTTCACGACGGGCTCATCGTCTTGCAGTCCCTGGCCATGAGCGGTGGCGTGTTGCGTCCCGACCATGAGACAAACGTCTCCCAGAAAGCCGAGCTGGTCGGTGATCTGCGCGGTCTCGACGACTCCATTCTGCGCAGCGAAATTCGGATTGCGCGTCTGCAGGCGGAAATGTCGGGCGCCGAGACTTTCAACTATAAACCGCGCGAAAGCGACGACAAGCAAGCTGCAGACGCAATCTACAGGCAGGAGCAGGCCATATTCACTGCCCGGGCCAATCTTCTTTCCCGCCAATCCAAATCATTCGCGGAATTGCGGGACCTGCTATCCGCCGAGATTTCAAATCTCGACGAGAAGACGACGAGCGCCGACGCCGACGTCGAATCGGTCGAGAAGGAGCTTCGCAACGTCAAATCCATGGTCGAAAAGGGTATTGCGCTGCCGTCACGTCAAGCCGATCTCGAGCGCATGCTGCGAAGCTACTATTCCGGTCGCCTGGATCTGACAACCGCCACCATGCGCGCGCGGCAGGGCATTTCCGAGGCCTCGCGCAATCTCGAAGGTCTCTACGACAGGCAGCATAGCGATGTCGTGTCCGAGCTACAGAATGAACAGGCAAACCTCGACCAGTTAAAGATCAAGCGCGACACGGGCCAAAGACAGTTGCTTGAGGATCTCTCACGGGGGCCGGACGCGGGACCGGTCGACAACGACGTCCTCACCTTTACGATTACGCGTCCGAACAATGGCAAGGCTGAGGAACTGGCTGCCGGCGAAAACACCCCGCTCGAGCCCGGTGATGTCGTGCGCGTTACCCGCAAATCATCAAATCGATCCGCAGACGTCGAGAACACCGCCCAGATACCTGCCGCCGACAATCATCGTTCAGGTCCCAGTCAATGAGAGGGCCGAAGCGCCCGGCGGTCCATGACCATTTGGCTCGGAATGGCATATGTCGCAAGAAGCTTCCCCGATGACGGCCGAACAGGATGCCGGTGCGCCGCCGCACACCTACGCCCAGATCCTCAAATCGACGCTCATGGTCGGCGGATCCTCGGCAATCAACATCGTATTCTCCATCATCCGCAATAAGGCCGTGGCCGTGATGCTGGGACCGGAAGGCGTCGGGCTGCTGGGCGTCTACAGCTCGATCAGCGACATTGCCCAGACCGTTGCAAGCCTCGGCGTCCCCTCCAGCGGCGTACGCCAGATCGCCGAAGCGGCAGGGAGCGGTGACGACAGGAGCATCGCCCGAACCGCTGAGGTGCTGAGCCGCGTATCCATCCTGCTCGCGGCCGTCGGAGCCATCGGGCTCGCCGCACTGGCGCTGCCGATCGCTGATCTCACTTTTGGCCACAGCCAGCATGCCCTCGGCATCGCCCTTCTGTCGCTCGCGCTGTTCCTCCGGGTCGTTTCCGGAGGGCAGATGGCTTTGATCCAAGGCCTCAGGGACATTTCCAGCCTGGCATTGGTCAACGTCGTCGCCGCGTTTGCCAGCACGGTGCTGACTATTCCATTGATCTACTTTTTCGGCATCGAGGGCATCGTGCCGTCGCTTATCGGGGTCGCGGGAGCCACGCTGCTGGCGTCATGGTGGTATAGCAGAAAAATCCGGCCGCTCGCCCACCCGCTCGCTTTTCGGGCTTTCCGACAGGAAGCGCAGGCGCTTCTGAAGCTTGGCTTCGTGTTCATGGCCAGCGGCTTTCTCACATTCGGCAGCGCCTATGTCATCCGCGTTATCGTGGTCAATGCGAACGGCATGGCTGCCGCCGGGCTATATCAAGCGGCATGGGCGCTCGGGGGCCTCTATGCCGGCTTCATCCTGCAGGCCATGGGCACGGATTTCTATCCGCGCCTGACTGCCGTTGCCCACGATCATGCCACCTGCAACCGCCTGGTCAACGAGCAGACGCAGATCAGCCTGCTGCTTGCCGGTCCGGGCGTGATCGCGACGCTGACTTTTGCGCCGATCGCATTGCAATTGTTCTACGCCCCGGCCTTTTATGCGGCCGCGGACCTGCTGCGCTGGATCTGCCTGGGCATGATGCTCAGGATCGTCGCCTGGCCCGTGGGTTTCGTCGCCGTTGCCAAAGGCCGGCAGGCGATCTTCTTTTGGACAGAGGCTGCGGCGACCGCGGTTCACCTTGGGCTTGCCTGGGCGCTTGCTGCCAGGTTTGGCGCAGTTGGCGTCGGCGCTGCCTTTTTCGGGCTTTATCTGTGGCACGGCACGCTGGTCTACCTGATTGCCCGTCGCCTGAGCGATTTTCGTTGGTCGACATCCAGCCTCAAATTCGGGTTGATCTTTCTCACGGCGTCGGGGCTCGTCTTCTGCTGCAGCCAGTTCCTGCCTTTGTGGCAGTCGACGGCGATCGGATCTGTCGCAATGCTGGCGAGCGGGTTCTATTCCCTGAAAACGCTGGTCGGGCTCGTGCCGGCAAACTCCCTGCCGCCCGTTGTCCGAAACCTGGCCGCGCTATTGGCCTGACCCGGTTTTCTAAAGCGTGCCGCGGAATCTCCGGGATTCGCTCCGGTGCTTCAGTCCTTTGTTTTTGCGCATGTCTTTGTCCCGAAACCGGTGACCGCTTTCGGGACACATGCTGTGGGGCCTTCAGACAAAATAGCCGACGGGGGTGATACCGACCCCGTCGGAGAGAAATGTTCAGTTCTGATGATGGTGTCAGGCCGCCGGGCGGGCCACTGCGGCGGTGACATGCCAAAAAGCGTCGACCACCTGCGACAGCTCGGCCTCCGTCATTTGAGCAAACAGCGGCAGCATGATCGCACGATGCTGTGCTGTGACGCTATGGCTGAGATGTCCGACGACACGATGCTGGCCGCTTTTCAGATACGCGTCTTCGCAATGAATATTGATCACGCCGCGTCGCGTCGATATACCAAGATCGAGCAGCATCTGCATCGTATCTCGCTGGTAGACGTGATCCGGCAGTACGACGCAGAAGCTCTGCCAGTTGCTGCGAGCCCACGATGGCTCCTCGGGCAGCAGAAGGCCGGATTTGTATTGAAGCTGCTGCCGGTAGAGCTCAGCGAGCTGCCGCCGGCGCTCCACGAGACCGGGAAGACGGCGCAACTGAACCCGGCCGATCGCGGCCTGGACATCGGTGAGGCGATAATTGTAGCCAAGTTCCGGATAGGACTCGTAGATCACCTGCTTCGAGCCATGGCGGACCGCATCCGTCACGCTCATGCTATGCTGGCGCCAGAGACGGAACTTGCGGTCGTATTCGGCATTGGCGGTGGTCAGCATTCCGCCGTCACCTGTCGAGATCACCTTGCGGGGGTGAAAGGAAAAACAAGCGATATCGCCGTGTGGCCTGCCGATCTTCTGCCACTCGCCCTGCCAGAGGATCTCGCTGCCGCTGGCACAGGCTGCGTCCTCGATGACCGGAATGCCCAGGCGCCGGCCGATCTCCACGATACGGGCGAGGTCACACGGCATGCCGAGCTGGTGGACGCACAGGATCGCCTTTGTCGACGGCGTGACCGCCGCCTCGATCAGCGCCGGATCCATGTTGAAGCCATGTGCCTCGACATCGATGAAGACCGGGATGGCGCCACAATACCGGATGGCGTTGGCGGTCGCGATGAAGGAATGGCTGACCGTGATCACCTCGTCATTCGCGCCGACACCGACGGCGAGCAATGCGAGATGCAGCGCCGTCGTGCAATTGGATACGGCACAGGCATGGGGGGCGCCGACATAGGCAGCAAATTCGGTCTCGAATGCGGCGACTTCAGGACCCTGCGTCACCCATCCCGACAGGATCACGCGCCTCGCGGCATCGGCCTCCTCTTCATCGAGCATCGGCTTGGCAATCGGAATCTGAGGACGTGTCGCACTCACGCTGCCTGCCCTCCGATTGCCAGCGCTTTTTCCCGCCGCCACCAGGCGACGAGGTCGCGCAGACCGTCTTCGAGGGATATGCCGGCCTTGAAGCCCAGCAGCTGCTCTGCCTTGCTGATATCGGCAAGCCGCCGCGTCACATTGTTGACCTTGCGCGCCGGCTGATATTCGGCCTCAAGCCCACAGCCCATGACCCGCGACAACATGGCCGCAAGTTCGCGCAAGCTCGTCTCTTCGCCGCTCGCCACATTGAAGACCTGGTCCGTGACGTCAGACTGCGCGGCAAGCACGTTGGCGCGCGCGATGTCATGCACATGCGCGAAGTCCATTGTCTGGCGGCCATCGCCGAGAATGATCGGCCGCTGCCCGGCGGCGAGCCTCTCCATCCAGCGGATCAGCACTTCGGTGTAGACGCCGAACACATCCATGCGCGGGCCGTAGACGTTGAAGTAGCGCAGGGCGATATAGTTCAAGCCGTACATTTCGGCGAAGCTGCGCAGCAAGCCTTCGTTGAAGAGCTTGGCCGCTCCATAGATCGTCCGGTTGTTGTAAGGGTGATGGTCCTCGGTCGTGGGGAAGTTCTCGGCCAGCCCCAGAACGGACGCCGACGAGGCCGCGACGACTTTCGAGACCCCGGCTTTAACTGCCGCCTCGAGCACATCGAACGTGCCTCCGGCAAGGACGTCGAATGCCAGCCTCGGCTCCTCGGCACACTGGGTTATCCGGATGGCGGCTTGGTGAAAGACGATGTCGACGCCCTCAAAGGTTTCCGCCAGCAGTTTCCGATCCCTGATATCGCCCTCGACGACGGTCACTTTCGCCATGCGCGCCGCATTGGCGAGATTCTCCCGCCGGCCACGGACGAAATTGTCCAGGACGATGATTTCGGACGGCTTCTCAAGGGCGAGCTGGTCGGCAATATGCGAGCCGATAAGACCTGCACCACCGGTGATCAAGATACGTTTGTTCTTCATGTTGACACCGTCCTTGATGTTGTGCGGTCGGCGGGCTCATCCCGCCAGCGGACGAATTTTGCCGGCACGCCGGCGACGATGGAGAACGGCTCGACATCCGAGACCACGACGGCTCCGGCAGCGACAATGGCCCTTTCACCGACAGTGACGCCGGGAAGTATCGTGGCGCTTGTGCCGATATCGGCCCAAGCGCCGATTTGAATGGGATTGATTTCGAGATCGGTGCGGATGATGGGCACGTCGAACGGGAAGGCAGTATGCGCAGAGCCGAGGATTCGGGCACCAGGTCCCCAGCCGACGTGATCCCCGATGATCACTTCGCGGGCATCGAGATAGGCTTGCGGGCCGATCCAGACATTGTCGCCGATCTTGCAGGTGCCGTCGAACCGGCCCTGGATATAGGCCTGCGCGCCGATAAACACGCCCTTGCCGATCTCGAAGGTCTCCGGATGCTTGAAACCTGCGCCACTGCCGACCTGCAGGCCGGGACCGCAATGGAGCGTGATGGCTTGCCAGATCGCCTTGCGCATCAGCGTATCGACAAAACCGTCGCCCGCCGCGAAGCGACCGTAGAGTTCCATGAGACCGGGTGTGCCGTATCTCTGCTTCAGCTCCGCGACGAGGCCGATGTGAAATTCGGGATCGACGGGATTTTCGCGCAGACCGTGGAAAGCGGGGACGATTCTCGATCTGGCGGTCGCATCAGCTGACATAGGCGTCTTGCTCCACCGCAGCGACCACGCCATCGACCTGTCGATCGGTCATTTCCGGATAGATGGGCAATGAGAGCATTTCGCGCGCCGCCGCTTCCGAGACAGGGAAATCGCCCTGGCTGTAGCCGAGATCGGCATGCGCCTTTTGCAGATGCACCGGGATCGGATAGTGCAAGCCAGTCTGTATCCCTCCGTCGTTGAGCGTCCATTGGAGCCGGTCGCGGTCTCGACATCTCACGGCATAGATATGGTAGACATGGCGCCGGTCCGGGGCTTCGGCCAAGGTCTCGACGACGGTATTGCCCTTGAGCTTGCTCGAATAGCTTGCAGCATGCCGCCGCCGCGCCATGATCCAATCCTCCAGGTGCCTGAGCTTGACGCGCAGGATCGCTCCCYGCAGGCCGTCCATGCGATAGTTGAAGCCTTTGATCACATGATGATAGCGCTGCTCCTGGCCCCAGTCCCGCAGCATGCGAAGCATTTTGGCATGTTCGTCGCTGTCGGTGACCGCCATTCCACCTTCACCGCAGGCGCCCAGATTCTTGCCCGGATAAAAGCTGAAACAACCGATCGATCCGATACTGCCGGCGCGCTTGCCGTGATATTCCGCGCCATGGGCCTGGCAGGCATCCTCGATGACCGGGATGCCATGGCGATCGGCTATGGCCTGGATCGCATCCATATCGGCCATCTGACCGTAGAGATGCACGGGGATGATCGCCTTGGTGCGGGATGTAATTGCCGCCTCCAGCCTGGAGGCGTCCATCGTCAGCGTCCGCGGCTCCACGTCGACGAAAACCGGCCGGGCGCCGACATAGCAGATGGCCGATGCGGTGGCGACGAAGGTGAACGGCACGGTGATGACTTCGTCGCCCGGCCCGACCCCCAGAGCCAGCAGGGCCAGATGCAGTGCACTGGTTCCCGTGTTGACTGCAACGGCATGCCTGGTCCCGCAATAGGCGGCGAATTCGCGCTCGAAGCTCGCCACCTCTTCTCCGAGTACATAATGTGCGGACGCCAGGACATTCAGCACTGCGGCGTCGATTTCGCCCTTGAGCGATTGATATTGCGCTTTCAAGTCAAGGAACGGGATCATGCGGTCTGCCTCGCCTCTGCGAGTTCGACAATCTTGCCGCGCTGCGCCAATGACTGGGTGGCGGCTTCGAGAATGCGCACGACCCGCAACCCGGCATGGCCATCCGAGGTGGGCCGCCCCTGGGTTTCGATGCAGTCGACAAACTGCCTCAGCTCTCTCCCGAGCGCTTCCGTGATATCGATCTGGGGCGCATACATATCCCCGGAACGGTATCCGACGAGCATCTGGTAGACCTTCTCGCCATTCTTCTGCGGATTGCCGTTCAACGTGATGCCCTTGTCGTAGACCTTGATCTTCTCGCTCGGCTCGAGGTCGTCATAGACAATCATCTTGTTGCTGCCGCCGATCAGCGTGCGACGCACCTTCACCGGTGCGAGCCAGTTGACATGGATATGGGCGATCAGCTTGCTCTCGAAGAACAAGGTCAGATAGGCGATGTTTTCGGGCTCGCCGGCCACATGGCTCATGCCTGTGGCGGAAACCGCAAYGGGTTTCTCGTCCACCACATAGTCGAGGATCGAGAGATCGTGGACCGCCAAGTCCCAGACGACGCTGACATCATGCTGGAACAGCCCGAGATTGACCCGCACGGAGTCGTAATAATACATGTCGCCGAGCCCGTTTTCGACGATTTCCCGCATCTTTCGGACCGCACCGGTATGGATGAAGGTATGGTCGACCGCCAGCACGAGGCGGCGGCGTGCCGCCTCCTCGATCATACGCCTGCATTCCGTCGAGGTTGCCGCCATCGGCTTTTCGACAAAGACATGCTTGCCGGCCATCAACGCCTTCATGGCCAGCCGGAAATGGGTTGAAACGGGCGTCGCGATAGCAACCGCATGAACCTGCGGATCAGCAAGCACCGCATCGAAATCGTCGGTGATTTCGATCGTCGGATAGCGAACCTTGACATTCGTCAGCCGCTCTTTCACCAAATCGCATACCGAGACAACACGGACGCCGGGAATTTCCGAGAAATTCCGGACCAGATTAGGCCCCCAATATCCGTAGCCAACAACAGCAACACCGATCATCTGGCTCTCCCGGCCGCCCGCTCCATCGCGGGTTTGTCTTGTGTGTAGCCAACGATCCGGGCTGGCACCCCGACGACGATGGCATGGTTGGGAACATCCTCGATCACCACGGCGCCGGCGCCGATCTGCGCGTTTTCACCGATCGTCACACCCGGCAGGATGGTGGCATTGCTGCCGATCGAGGCACCGCGCTTGACCAAGGTCGGAAGCACAGTCCAATCGCTGTCGGTTTGCAGGCTGCCGTCGGGATTGGTGGCGCGGGGATGCAGGTCGTTGGTGAACATGACGCCGTGTCCAATGAACACGTTGTCTTCGATCGTCACGCCTTCGCAGACGAAGGAGTGGCTGGATATCTTGCAATTTCTGCCGATGACGGCATTCTTCTGGATCTCAACGAATGTGCCGATCCTCGTTCCGGCGGCAATCCTGCAGCCGTAAAGATTGACGAGGTCGGGATGATGGATGACGACGCCCTCATCTAGAATAACGCTTGTCGCGATCATGCCGTGACGTCTCCTCATCATTCGGGCGCAGCAGCGGGATGATTCGAATTCGCCTCTTACCGTCGGCTGCAACGAACAACTACTATGCCGTTCAAGTAGGAAAGCGATTTTCTCTTGGCTGGTAAACGATGCAAAAAGTCGTATCGTAGCTCACAAAGACGTATACGCCCAAATCGGCTCTTCTTTAGCCGGCTTGCAACCACGTAGATCCTATATAGTCCTGTTTTTGCTCGATTGGCATTTCTCCCTTTGTCACTAGTACGCCAAAAGGCGTATGAAATTGTTGGAATCTGACATCACTACCTATTTCACCCCATAGCCTCATCCGAAGTCTGAAATTCAAAGTGCCGGCAAAACCGATATCCTCCTGTAAACAATGCGTGCAGGCACTGCTGGCAGGCAATCATCGAGCGAATGGGATCATATGCAGCAGCAGCCCAGACTTATGATAGCGACGCGCGTCTTCGGCGCCAGCGGTCAGCCCTGGATGTGGCGACAGGTGACGGGCCTCAGCGGCTTCGCGAAGGAAGTCGTCTGCTGGGAACGCCAGAATGCTGCGTCGCAGGCGACTGCAGATATCGAGGAGCATGTTCTGGGCGGCCTTGTGGCGCCCTACGATACGCGCGAGCGTTGGCTTCATCGGCTGCGAAACCTGCATCACGGCAATTTCTATGCTGCGACCGGCAAGGAACGGTCATCGCTCCAGGCGTTGCTGGCATCGAGCAAGCCCGACCTCATCCTGTGCAATTTCGGCGATATAGCGATGCGAATGCTGCCTTCTGCGTCCACGGCAGGCATTCCTCTGGTCGCTTATTTCCACGGCGATTTCTCCTTCGTCCGAAATCGATGGTACCGCTGGAGCCTCACCCGGTGCCTCAGGGGTTTCAGCGCCATTGTCGTGGTCACGGACGCCGAAAAGCAATGGCTGGTGCGTCACGGCGTGCCGGCGGAGACCGTTCATTTGATCCCCTGCGGCGCACCGACAAGGCTGTTTCAACCACGGCAGGATCGATCGGACGATCAGGTCCGCTTCGTCATGGCTTCGCGTCTTTCCGAGGACAAGGGCTGCGATATTTCGATCGAGGCTTTTGCACGCGTCGCCGCTCTCAATCCGAACGCTCGGCTCGACATCTATGGCGACGGTCCGACGCGTGCAAAACTCGAAGCATTGGTCGGCAAACTCGGCCTTGAGGCGCGTGTAAGATTTCACGGCTATGTCGATGAGGCGTGTCTCGCCAGAGCGCTGCCGCAGCATGACGTCTTCATCCAGCATTCGCGCATAAAGGAGGGCTCCCCGGTCGCGATCGTGGAAGCGATGGCCTGTGCGCTGCCAGTGGTCGCCACTGCGGTGGGCGGCATTCCCGACCAGGTCGAGCCAGGACGCACGGGCTTTCTCGTTGCCGATGGCGATGGTGAGGGCATGTCTGCAGCCATGCTGAAGCTGGCCGGCGATACTGCACTGCGTAAGAGATTGGGTGGCGAAGCGCGCAGGCAAGCCATGCTTCGCCACGATGCCGACACACAGACCCGGCGTCTCGGCGCCGTGCTGAGGCAAGTACTTTACGGGCAGCATGCCCCTGTCGAACAGGACCTGAAAGCGTCATGACATCCGTCGAAGTCATCGTACCCTGCTATAATTATGCGCGTTACCTGTCCGCATGCGTCGAAAGCGTGCTGTCGCAGGAGAATGTCGACGTCAGCGTGTTGATCATCGATGACCAGTCCACCGACGACACGCCGGAGGTCTGCCGGCAACTGACCCAGATGGATCGTCGCGTGCGCGTCATTCGTCACACGGTCAATCAAGGTCCCATCGCGACCTTCAATGAAGGCCTGGCGCAAGCAAGCGCAAAATATGTGCTTCTGCTGTCTGCCGACGACGCGATCACCCCCGGCAGCCTTTACCGCGCAACCTCGCTGATGGAAGACGAGCCCGAAATCGGCTTTACCTTCGGCAATGTCATCGACATCCAACGTGACGGCACCACCGAGCGTGGCTATCCGCTCGGCAATCGCCAGGACATGCCCGCCCGCCAGGTCCTGTCCGGACCTGAATTCATCAGGCGATCGGGGGCAACGAATATCGTTCCAACCCCCACGGCGGTGGTGCGCACGACCCTGCATCACAAGGTTGGCCTCCATCATCCCGAGCTCAAGCATACCGGCGACATGGAGATGTGGTTGAGACTGGCGTCGCATGCGGCCGTCGGATTCATCAACGACGATCAGGGCATCTATCGGCGTCATGCATCAAACATGTCGCTCGGCTATAACAATGAGCACAGGCTTGCGGATCTCCTGCAGCGCAAGCGTGCGCTCGATATACTCTTTACCCATGCAGGGCCGCATCTCGCTGAAAGCCCGGACTTGCGGCAGTTCCTGATCGAGGATCTGGGGAAAGAGGCATTGCGACAGGCGGGAATGGCTTTCAACGATTCTCAATTACAGTCCGCCGCAGCCATCAAGCACTTTGCCCTGGACATATATCCGGGTGCGCGCACGACCTTGCCTTGGGCGAAGCTGATCGTCAAGGAAACCTTGGGGCTGCGGAACTGGCGCGCCCTGAATGCGCTATTGCGGGCTTCCTGAACCTTGTCGCGAAGGGCGAGTGGACGGTTGCCGTGTTCGCGGTAGTGCCTGCCTGTTCGCCGGCCGCTGGGACATGGCATTTGGGTCGGCCGGGCGCGGTGGATCGACCGGGCCAGAATCCCGCTCTGGGCGAGAATCGACGAGCCAGGCCCCGCTTCCCATCAGGAACAGAAAGAGCACATAAGTCGCATTCCAGAAATGTACCGTCCACCCGGCGAGGAAGTAGCTGGTCATGACGATCAGGAATGCGACCCGGTAGCGCTCCAGACCGGGGTCCACAATCTTCCTGAACCCCACCGAAAACACTGTCAGCAGAAAACTCGACATCATGAATATGCCCGCGGGCAGGCCGAAGAGAATGGCATGGTAGAGCCAGAACATGTCGATGCTTGCGGGCATCCAGTCCGGCCGGTCCCAACTGCCGAATCCGACGCCATATAGAGGATGATTCATCACGGACATGGAACCGAAATGCCATATCAGAACGCGATAATAAGCCGACGCCTGGTCAAATGAAAAATGTGTCAGCAGGAATTCCGGCACCGTCTGATTGGAAACCAGGCTTATGGCCACCCACATCGCGGCGACAAGCGCCCACATCAGCCTCCAGCGCATCTCATTGTCGCGTAGCGCCCAATTCCATGAGAGAAGGCCGACCTGCACCACCAGCGCCGACAACGGGCCGGAGGACAGGCTGAGGAAGGCAGTCAGCAGCACCGCACCCGACAATGCCCAGCGCTGAGCGAAAGGCCGCCGATCGCCCAGCACCAGATGCACGAGCGCCAGGATGGCGCCGGTCGACACGCCGAACAGGATGGGATGTTCAAAGACGGACTGCACGCGCCGCAATCCCCAGCGCGGCTCCGCCTCGGAGATGACGTGGGTTCGCGAGAACTTCGCGAAGAAAATCATCAAGTCGTTCGAATTGCGGACGGCTTCCATAATTGCGAACGGCAGGAGAGCGGCGATGATCCAGAACAGCAGGCGCGTCATTGCATGAAATTGACGCGGGCTTCTGACGAAGCAGCGGCCGAGAAGATAGGATCCCGCCGTCTCGACAAACATCACGCCGCCGGTTTGTATCCCGCTTCCCACACCCTGGATGACGGCCAGGCTGACGATGCACCATAGGCAATAGAGCATGATCGCGATGTCGGCCGCACGGATGCCACCCGCTTTCCCGGACAGCCAGATCCAGAGGCAGGGCACGGTGGTGATGAGCAGGACGACCCGGAAAGGCGAGACGATAAGCGAGCCGACCGTCCAGAGCCAGGGGAGGAACAGGGTGATGATAAAGGCGATTGCCGGCCATGCCAGCGCTTTTCCCGGCAATGTCGTCTTTTCAGGCTTCTGTTCCGGCATCAGCCTGGAACGAGATGGGGCTCGCCCGGGCAGATCCAGATCCGGAGCAACGCCCATCGCGGGAGAAGCTCTCAGCAAATGCCGCATTTCCTGCCTCCGCTGGTACTACACAACTTGCCAACCTCACGGTGCGTGCGGATTGGTCGCCACCCCATGAGGTCAGCGCCCTGCCATAGCTTGATCGGAAGACGATCGGCTTGCGAGTCACCAACGACTGCCAAAAAGAGGTAGGAAGCCTTTGACCAAAAGGTTTATTCGCACGTCATCGGATACGCCAAACAGGTTTCCGCGCGGCATTCCGCGGCCGGTTCGCGGCGCCCCTACGCCTTGCTTCCAGGTTTTATGACACGCGGATTGCCAATAACCTTCTCGCAAGGCTCAACGGCGGTTGAGGTGAAAATGTCTTCGGGAAAAGGTTCGATGCAGACACTTCTTCGCAAGGCCCATTACTGGACCGACAAGATGTTCTGGGGGGTGCGGATTGTCGGTGCCGGTGCCGCGCTCAGAGGCGTGGCAAGGATGGGCTATCTTTATGTGCGTCGGCCAAAGCGAAGCAGGCTCAGGCTGCGATCGGGCGAGGTTCTCGAATTCGCCTTTCCAAATCAGCTGCCGCGCGCGCTGTTGATGTTCGGCGATTTCGTCGACCCGGAATTTGCCTTCCTGCGCAAAATCGCCCGGCCCGACTGGATTGTGGCCGATGTCGGTGCGGCAATAGGCCAGTTCACGATATTTGCGGCGGCCTTGCCGGTCGCCTGTGTCCATGCTTTCGAGCCGAGCGGTGCAAACTACCAGACGCTGTCGGAGAATGTCGTGCTGAACGCGCGCAGCGATCGGGTGCAAGGCCACAAAATAGCATTTTCGAATGCCGACTCGGAATCGATGTTCGAAACCACGGCCAGCACCTGGGTGAGCGGCCTCAGCGACAAAGGCAGCGAGCCCGTGTCCGTGCGCACACTGTCGGGGGAATTCGAAAGATTGGGGCTCTCGCATGTCTCGGTGCTGAAGATCAACGTTGCCGGTTTCGAGCCGCCCGTTCTCGAAGCAGCCCAGGCCTTTCTGGCGAAAGGAGGCGCCGATATCCTCGTCCTGCTGCTCGGGCTTGCCTCGCTACCATGGTATGCGAAGATCGCCGAACTCGGTTATCGCTTCTTCTATTTTCATCCCGAGGAGAATGCGCTCTACGAGGTCACGGCCTTCGATGCGAGCTCGGTGCTGGATTTTCGCCCATGGCCGGCGCGCCACATTCTGGCAATTCGTCATGCCGCGCTTGCCGATTTGATCGGCAAGGAGATTTCGCTCCGCAAGAACCGGGACAGCGGTGCAGCGCCATGAAATCCCGCTGTGGGGCGGTCCCCGGCCGGCAAACGGTTCTCAGGGTTTGACGAGCATGTCCGCCTGGACATTGCGGCCAAGATCAATATTGCCTGAGAGGAGCGGCGTGTTGCCGTAGAGCGCAAAATTTCCCCAGACCGACCCGCCGAGCTTGTTGTTGACGATCTTGATCGAGGCGCTGTCAACCGCCCCGCCCTTGAAGCGACCATCGATATAGAGGGCGTAGCCGCCGCCGATCAGCCGATTGCCTTCCACCACGATCTCCGACAGACCGGTGAAGTAATTGTCCAGCATGATCGCCGATGTCTGTTCGTGCGAATTGACGATCGTGTTGTTAACGATGGTGACATGGTCGGCGCCATTGATCTCGATGCCGTCGTAATGCGCATCCTTTCCGCCGCGGAGATCATGGATGAAATTGTCGCGGATATCTGTGGGGCCGGTGACATTGATGCCATTCTCGACGTCGTGAATGTCGTTGTGCAGGTAGCGGCCGAAACCGAGCACGCCGTTGACGGTGGTGCCGCGGCCATCGATTTCGCTGTCGCGCAAGGTAAAGCCGGTCGCTTTCGGCATGAGCTGCAGCGCATGCCACGGCGTTGCGGACACGAGCTTGATATTTTTCAGCGTGACATTCTTGGCCTCGATAATGATGTTGCCGTGCACCTCGAGATGCTCCACGACCGCATCATCTTCCGTGACGTGGTAGGTACCGGTATATTGGGTCAGTACCGCAGGGGCCGGCGCGTTGGCGGTCGTGTTGGTGACCTCTTGCGTCGACACCAACAGCAAGGCGAGCGCCAGTGCGGCAATCAGGACGCTCCAGCGAACGACCATGTCTCACATCCTTCTCTGACGGAACGAGGGTTCACGCCGTGCCGGAACCGGGTTGCCGGGCCGTGGCCGGAACCATGCGGCGGCGGGGCTCGGGCCTGCTGACGATCATGCGAAAGAGTTTTCTGCACGCCGAACCGGCCAGCATCAGGACGTGGCCAGGGTGGTCCTTGAGCCCTGCGAGGACAAAGGCCACCCCCCATCTTTTCTTGCCGAATTTGTAGAGCGCGATGCCCAGGTCGATCCGCATTCTCGACCGGTGACGCCGCCTGATGTCGAGCGCCGCCCTGTTCTTTCGCAGGATACGCAGGAGACCGATCGTCTGTTTCCTGCCGCTTGACGATATGCTGTCTGGCGAGATGAAGCCAAGCACGACCGGTTCGATATCTTCGTAGACGACAGTCTTCTGCACCAGGCGGATGGCGAATTCCCAATCCTCGTTGGCGCGTGCGCAGCTGTCGAACCAGGTTCGGTCCGGCATGCAGTCACATCGAAAGAGCGCATTCTGCAGACTGATGCGATTTTCCGTCAAAAGACGGTCGACCTGGTCCTCGTCGAGTCTAAGCTGGCCCGCGGGTCCCGGCGCATAGGCGATCCTGGCGGGGCCGTAATTGAAGGCGGCATCGCGCCCATAAAGTATCTTCGCGCCGGTCACGACACCGATATGATCAGGGAGCGTCGACAGAAGCGCGACCTGCTTCATCAGTTTTGCAGGCAACCAGATATCGTCGCTGTCCTGGAAGGCGATAAATTTGCCTTGCGCGAGCGCAAGACCGGTATTCCGCGCCGCCGCGGCGCCGCCGTTCCGGCTTCGCCGGACATATTTCACCCGCGTGTCGCCGATGCCGAGAACAACATTCTCCACATCTTCGGTCGACCCGTCATCGACAACGATCAGCTCCAAATCTTCGTAGGATTGGGTCAGCACGCTCATCATCGCCGCGCGCAAGGTCTTCGTTCGATTGAAGGTCGGCAATATGACTGACACATTGACGGTCAAAGCTATCTCCCATTGCCCGGCATAAGCGGGTCCGCGACGGGTGATCGCCAATCAGAGTGCTACACCGGCGGCGAAGATACGTCACGGCAAGCCGGATCGCATGCAAACTCCGCCCAAATCTCGCATGACGGGCGGAGTATGGAAAGGGCTGCAAATGGGGGCAGTGCTTATCCTTTGGGATGGGCTTCCGGCATGCGGGATCGGCCACCGGCAAGGGATTTGCCGGCGGCCGTCTTGTCACATGAGCAGGATGTCGCTCGCCGTCATTGCATGACCGTGATCAAGAACGACGACTTCGACCTGCGCCGCAGACCCGTTGCCATCGCTGTCGTAGTAAAGGGTATGGTTGGTGGGGTCGAATATGAAGTGATCATCGGAGTCGACTGCCGCTGTACCGACCCTGAATTCACTCGCATTCAACGTGCCGGTCTCACCGGAGTTGGCGTAAAATATCAGTTTGTCATCCGAGCGAAAGTTATTGATATGATCGACGGCTGAAGTGGCCAGGGAATCCTCTCGGAAGATGAACCGGTCGGCACCCGGACCACCGGTCAGCTGGTCGCTGCCGCTGCCGCCTTCGATATCGTCACCGCCTGAACCTCCCTTGACAACGTCGTCGCCGGCGCCGCCGTAGAGAGTATCGGCGCCCGCACCGCCTTTCAGGAGGTCGTCGCCTTCAAGCCCCTTATAGGTTTCGTCTCCGGTGTTGACACTGGCGGTTGCGGGCAACGAGTCATTTCCCGACGTGCCGACATAAACCGTATCCCCACCACCGCCGCCACCGGGCGTTTGGTCCAGSCCGACATTRCCGCTGAGGATCGGCTTATCGTCGTAGAAGGCATARTTGCCCCATAGACCGTCGCCGATCTGGTTGTTGGTGATCTTGATCGAGTTGTCGTCCACGGTGCCGCCACCGAAACGGCYGTCGAGATAGACSGTATAGCCGCCRCCCACCAGCCGGTTGTTGGCTATGGTGATGTTGGACAGGCCGCCGAAATAGTTGTCCAGCATGACCGCCGACGTCTGGCTGTTGTCGTTGACGATCGTGTTGTGGATGAGTTGCATGTCCGGCGCGCCATTGTTCTCAATGCCGTCGAAATGCGCRTCGGGTCCACCAGCCAGGTCATGGATATAGTTGTCCTGGATGAGGGCGGGTCCGGTGACATTGATGCCGTTCTCGACACCATGCAGGTTGTTTCGCAGGAATGTGCCATAGCCGAAAATGGCATTGACGGTGTGGCCGCCGCCATCGATGTCGCTGTCTTTGAGGGTAAAGCCGGTCGCGTCATCCATGACTCTCAACGCATGCCACGGGGTGTTCGACACCAGCTTGATATTCGACAGCGTCACGTTCTTGGCGTCGATGACGATATCGCCATGGACTTCCAGGTTGCTGATGACGGCATTGTCCTGGGTGACGACATAGGTTCCGGTATAGACCTGGAGCTTGCTTCCCGAGGCGACGCCGGTATTGGTGTCGTCGGGATAGGTTGCTGCAGCCGCCGCCGCCGCGGCAGCCGGGGCGCTCAAGGCAGCGCTCGCGCTCGTTTCCAAGGATGCGGCCGCATTCGCTGCATGGGCGGTCGTGTTATGAGTGCTGACATCGGCACGAACATGGGCGGCCTTGATCTGCAGATCAGATGCGTTCGTTGCGCTGCTGGTGTCGAGCGTCGAACTTGCCGTCCCGGTTACGACAGCGTCGCCATGACGCCGATGGATGTGATTTGCGGAGAGATCCGCGGCATCCCGGAAAACCTCGTCCGAGCTGTTCGTGCCGCCGATCATGTCGTTCGTCGAAGCCCTCGCTTCGGTCCAATCGTCCCGTTTCAGGACTGCATCGCTGAAGAGCCGTGGCTCTGCGCTAAGGGTTGATGCCTCCGATATATCGGTACTGACACCGTGAAATTGGCTTCTCATGGTTTCATCCGCCTTTCTCCCAGCCGATATCCGCCGCTCTCGACACAGGTTCGAGAGCCACAGAATAGCGATCCGGGGTTACTGCTTTCGTGGTAGGTCACCGCCGCCTTGTGGGGTCCGTAAGTCAGTTTTATCTGGATGGCAACGCAGGCTCTCCGCCGAAAAGCCCTTGCCAAAACAGCCCCATTGTCACCACCAATCGCATAAAAACCTTGTGCGGAACTTGAAAATATTGAATTAATTCCGAGTTGCCTTATTTTTGTATTTATACTACTTAGGCATGGAATGTTTTGATATACGTTTACTGAGGCTGCTAATTTAGCGATTGAAATCGTTAGCAAAAAAAGAATGTGGCGGCAGCCTGTTTTGCTTGATGTTCGCTAACCGTTCGGATTTCGTATTTTTTTGTAAATTTATTGCATTTTTCCACTAAAAAAGGCCTTGGTTTACGAG
>NZ_JBFUFF010000022.1:0-95777 GCF_056403555.1 Rhizobium sp. P2_G2 | reverse complement strand
CGATGCCATCGTCAGGCTCGTCGGTGCACTGCTGCTCGAACAGAACGACGAATGGGCTGTTCAGCGATCCCGTTACATGACCCTTGAGACCATCGCACAAATGAGCGATGATCCGTTAATCAGCCTGCCCGCTGCGGCTCGCTGACCCATTCCCGGCTCAGCCGGAAAGCACGGCGATCACAAAGCCGAGCTACACCACTCCCAGAGACGCGATCCTGCCAAGGCGTTGAAAATAGCTGGCGAAGCTCCTGCTATCGCGCCGCCCGGGCCGATATCCTGGCGACTGCAGGGCGGGAATCAGCTCCGCTTGTTCGACCAATTCGACTGTCGGAGAAGCGCTCAGCTTCACACCGACAGCGCGGTCACAGACTGCAATGCGTTTGGCTGCCGTCGGACGTGAAGAGTAAAGCAAGCCATCATCGGCGAAAGAATCATAGTCTGCTTCGCTGGGCTTCCGGCTCTCGCGATGCGCCCCGGCGCACCGATCCAGCATGCGAATCCGTCGTTTGATCCATCCGGGACCTCGTCGATGGCCACGCGCCCGAAACGCGGATAGGCAAAATCATTAAATTGTTTTCGTTATAAACCTTCATACCAATCCGCGTGGTGTCGGATTCCAGGAGGTCCTTCAATGCGCCGTCCAAACATAAAGTCCAGTCTGCTGGTGATATTTTGTGGTGTAGCCGTTCTTTTCGGTCTCATCGCATATCTCGCAATCGATGGTCTCAGAAAAACAAACGGCTCCACCGAAGAGATCGCCAATCATTGGCTGCCGAGTGCGCAGGCTTCGCGCTTCATCAACTTCAGCATGGCGAATTTGCGCGTCGCTTACCGCGATCACATCATTGCACAGTCGGAAGCGGACAAAAAAATCCGCGAAGAGGCCATCGTAAAGGCAGAGGATACACTGCGCAATGCGATAGATGCCTACGCCTCGCTCGCGTCGTCGGATCGGGAGCGTGAATTGATCAATGGGATCAAAGCAAGCGTCCAAGGTTATATCGGCTGCGCTCCGCAACTCCTCGCCCTGTCGCATGCCAACAAAACCGGAGAAGCCGGAAAATACCTCGGCGGGGAGATGCGCTCGTTTTCAGACAAGCTGAAAGAGCTCACGATGGCCTTGGTGGACCTGAACGTCGAGGGCAGCAAAGAGGCTGATCAGCTCAGCAGGACGACCTACGCCTCCGTGGAGTTCGATCTGTTTGTCGCGATTGGCATTGCTGGCTTGGTCGTTCTCGGCGCAATTGCCTTCGTGCTGAAGAGCATTGCCAATCCCATCAGCCTGATTACCGCTGCCATGCGGCGACTTGCTGAAGGAGACAGCAGCTCTGATATTCCATTTGCCGGCCGCGCCGACGAAATCGGATCGATGGCGGCAGCGGTAGAGGTTTTTCGTCAAGCCGCAATCGCAAATAAGCGGATGGAAATGGAAGCGGAGAACAGCCGGAAGCAGGCAGACGCCGATCGCGCCGCCACCCAGCAACAGGCAGAGGCCGATGCGACCGAACGCCTGCGAATTGCCACTTCGGGCTTCGCCGGGGGTTTAAGGCAGCTGGCTGCCGGCGATCTCGCCTTTCAGCTCACTGAGGCCTTCGCTCCCGATTTCGAGGCGCTGCGCCACGACTTCAACCAATCCATCACGCAACTCGGCACGGCACTCGGGGCGATTTCCGAAAGCATCACCACGATGGATGATGGGACGCGGGAAATTTCCTCGGGCGCGAGCGATCTGTCGAAGCGCACCGAACAACAGGCAGCATCGCTTGAAGAGACGGCTGCTGCCCTGGAAGAGATAACTGCGAATGTCTCGAACTCCAGCAAGCGAACCGAAGAAGCACGGATCGTCGCCACCGAGGCGAACCGGAGCGCCGTCAAATCCGCGGAAGTGGTTGCGCATGCCGAAGAGGCCATGGGTCGCATCGAGAGCTCGTCGCAACAGATCTCCAATATTATCGGCGTGATCGATGAAATCGCATTCCAAACCAATTTGCTCGCCCTGAATGCCGGCGTGGAAGCGGCACGTGCCGGCGAGGCAGGCAAGGGTTTCGCCGTCGTCGCCCAGGAAGTCCGCGAGCTTGCTCAACGCTCCGCCACCGCGGCCAAGGAGATAAAGGGGCTGATCCAGAATTCCTCGAAGGAAGTGGAAAGCGGCGTCAAACTGGTGCGCGATACCGGCGAAGCCCTGAAGTCGATCGGCACATTCATTGCCCAGATCAACCAGCATATGGATTCGATTGCGACATCTGCGAAAGAGCAGTCCGTCGGGCTGGGCGAAGTCAATATTGCCATCAACCAGATGGACCAGACGACACAGCAGAACGCAGCCATGGTGGAACAGTCGACTGCGGCGGCCGCCTCACTGGCGCAAGAGGCTCAAAAGCTTCGCGAGCTTGTCGGCCAGTTCAAGCTCGAAGTCTCGGCGTCCAAGCCGTCGGCAGCGCTTCGCACCATGGCGAGAACGATGGCCAACAGCTCAGCCCGCCCACCCTTGCAGTCGGCTGCGCCGCGTCGCGCACCAGCCGTGCAGGGAAATACAGCGATCGCCAAGGACAGTTGGGAAGAGTTTTAAACGCCAAACGTCTATCTGACGCTGTTCTGACGGCGCGCGCTCGCAGCGCCGTCAGGTCGCCGACACCCCAGCCGCCGTCCCTTCCAATATGTCGGCCGGGATATCATCGAAGGACGCGTAGTTCATGTTGTAGAGCTTGGCATAGAGCTTGCGGTTCTTCATCAACTGCGCATGGTTGCCGCTTTCGATCAGCTCGCCGTTCTGCAACACGATGATGCGGTCGGCTTCGCGGATCGTTGCCAGCCGATGGGCGATCACCAGTCCGGTGCGGTTTTCAAGCAGCTTGACCAGCGCCTTCTGGATCAGCATTTCCGTATAGCTGTCGATATTTGCTGTCGCCTCGTCGAGGACGAGAATTTTTGCATCGGCGACCAGTGCGCGGGCGAAGCTCAGGAGCTGCCGCTGGCCGAGCGAGAGATTGCCGCCGCGCTCGCCAAGCATGCTGTCATAGCCCTCGGGCAGGCGCATGATGAAGTCATGCGCGCCGACCGCCTTGGCCGCCTCGATCACCTGATCGCGCGTCGCATCCGCCTTGTGGTAACGGATATTCTCGAACACTGTGCCGGTGAACAGGAACGGCTCCTGCAGCACCATGGCGATCTGCTCGCCGAGCGAATCCTGGGTGACGTCGCGCACGTCATGTCCGCCGACCAGGACCTGGCCCTGCTGCACATCGTAGAAACGGTGGATCAGCGACATGCAGCTCGACTTGCCCGAGCCCGTCGGCCCGACAAGTGCCACCGTT
This sequence comes from Rhizobium sp. P2_G2, assembly GCF_056403555.1. Classification (NCBI taxonomy): domain Bacteria; kingdom Pseudomonadati; phylum Pseudomonadota; class Alphaproteobacteria; order Hyphomicrobiales; family Rhizobiaceae; genus Rhizobium; species Rhizobium sp. P2_G2. The sequence continues at coordinate 92,463 of NZ_JBFUFF010000022.1, read as the reverse complement.
TCTCCCGGATTCACCCGAAAACCGACATGCTTGAGGATCGGATGTGCGGGGTCGTAGCCGAAGACGACATCCTTGAACTCGACGGAGCCGTCCATGTCGCGCGACAGCGGCTTGGCATCCGGCGCATCCTTGACGCTGATCGGCACATCCAGCACTTCGGTCAGCCGATGGCCCGAGGCCATGGCGCGCTGCATCACCGAATATTGCAACGTCAGCGACCGGATCGGGTCGAAGAAGCGCTGGATATAGAACAGGAAGGCGACCAGAACGCCGACGTCGAGCGCCTGTCCGAGGACGCGGGCGCCGCCGATGACGATCACCAGCGCCATGGCGACGCCAGTCAGCGTGTCGACGATCGGCACCATGACCTGCGCATAGCGCGCCGCTGTCAGATGAGCGCGAAGATTGGCATGCGCCTTGTCGTCATAGAGAGTGAAGTTGACCTCCTGCCGTTGCATGCTCTGCACCGCGCGGACGCCATGAATGGCCTCCGCCAATGCGCCATTGGCGACGGAATTGGTCTCGTGTGCTGCCATGAACGATTTGCGCGCCAGGGGTAGCCAGAACAGGCGGACGACGAACAGGACCGGCAGCACGGAGAGAGTCAAAAGCCCGAGCTTGAAGTCGAGCGACAGCATGACGAAGACGATGCCGATCAGCAGCGTGATGTCGCCGACCGATAGCACCGAAGTCTCGAGGAATTCCTGCATCGAATTGACGTCGCCCTGCAGCCGTGACATCAGCCGGCCGGCCTCGGTCTTGTCCATGAAGGACAGCGATACGCGCTGGAGATGCGCAAACATCGCCTTGCGGATATCGAACAGTACCTCTTCGGCAACGCCGCCAACCAGCGTTTCCTGGGCATAGCTTGCGGCATAATTGATCAGGATCGCCACCCCAAAGGCTATCGCCGCATAGGTCAGTGTTCTGTGGTCGCCCCCCGGCCGCATGCCGTGGTCGATCGCATAGCGGATGATCAGTGGGATCAGGAGCTGCATCGCCGTGAAGGTGAGCACGGCGACCACCGACCAGGCCACCTGTCGCCTGTAGGGGCTGACGAAAGCCCAGATGCGCTTGACGATATTGCTGTCGAACGCGTTGCCGAATATCTCCTCTTCGATGCGGTGCGAGCCGACCACCGCGCGAGGCGGGCGGCGGCCGTCCTCGCGGACATCGCTGCGTTCGGTTTCCTGTTCCTCGGCCATGCTGTTTTCTTCCTTTGCCTCAGGCGCTCAAGGCGTCGTCGCCGGGCCGCACCTGCAGATCGTAAAGCGCCCGGTAGCGGCCGCCGGCGGCCAGCAATTCATCATGTGTTCCGCGCTCGACAATGCGGCCATCCTCGACGAACAGGATCTGGTCGGCATGCATCAGCGAACTCAGCCGATGGGCGACGATGATCGTCACGCGGTCGGCGGCATATTTGCGCATCGCGGCGCGGATGCGTTGTTCGGTGGCCGCGTCGATCGCCGCCGTCGAATCGTCGAACACCATCACTGCCGGTTTCAGCATCAGAGCGCGCGCGATCGACAGGCGCTGGCGCTGGCCGCCGGAGAGCGACACGCCGCGCTCGCCGACCACGGTGCCATAGCCGGTCGGCAGGCCAAGAACATAGTTGTGCAGCTGGGCGCTTTCGCTGGCGCGCTCGATGCGCGGCTCCTTCGCCCAGGGGTCGCCATAGGCGATGTTGTTCTCGATCGTGGTGGTGAACAGGAAGGAGTCCTGCTGCACCACGGCGACCGACCGACGCAACGACTTCAGCGTCACGTCGCGGATATCCTGCCCGTCGATGGTGATCCGGCCACCGGTGGCGTCGTAGAAACGCGGGATCAGATGCGCGATGGTCGACTTGCCGCTGCCGGGTGGGCCGACAATGCCGATCGTCTCGCCTCGCCGTGCCTCGAAGCTCAGGTCTTTCAGCACCGCGCGTTGGTCGGCGCTCGGATAGGCGAAGTCGACATGCTCGAACCGGAGAGTCCCCTCCCCGATCTTCAGATCGTTGGCATCCGGTGCATCGCGGACGGCGATTTCGAGATCGAGCAGATTGAAGAGGCGTGTGCCGCAGGTCGAGGCGCGGGCGAAAGCATTGACCATCAGCCCGAGTTGCCGCACCGGCATCTGCAGGATGGTCATGAAGGTCAGGAATGAGGCCAAGGTGCCGACGGTGATCTCGCCCGCCACGACCTTACCGCCGCCGACCCAGACCACCAGACCCATGGCTGCGAAGAAGGAGAAGGTCATGGCGCTGGTATTGGCAACGCGGATGCCGACGCGGTCATGCGCCAGCGATAGCGCGTGTTTCGACGCCGCCTCGAATTTTTCAAGTTCGTGAGCCTGTGCGGCAAAGGCGCGGACGACGCGGATGCCGCCGAGATTTTCTTCCATCACCCGGGTCAGCACCGAGAGCCGTTCCTGCAGGTCGAGCCAGGTGGCGCGCAGCCGGAGCTGGGTGATGGATGACCGCCAGGCGACGAAGGGCACGAAGCTCAGCGCCAGCAAGCCGAGCACCAGGTCGGTGGACAACAGCATATAGGCGCCGATGCCGATCAGGATGGAGAGCAGGATCGTCCGGACCAGCGCGGTGGAGAAATACATCCGCACACCTTCGAGATCGAGCAGTCCCACCGTGATCAGGTCGCCGGAATGCACGGTGTCGTGAAAGCTGAAGGACAGCCGCTGGATCTTCTCATAACAGGCGAGCCTGAGCTCGTAGCCGATATGGTGGCCGACCGCCTCGCTGTAATAGTTCTGCACCATGGTGAACAGGCCGCGCAGCACGCTCGCGCCGAGCAGCAGCAGCGCCGTGGTCAGCAACGCGGCCTCAGCTGCCTGCCCCGCCGCGCCGCCGGCTATCACGCCCTGCGTCTGGTCGACGGCATGGCCGAGGAGCCGCGGGATCATCAGCTGGAAAGTTGAGGCGACCAGCGTGGCGCCGATGGCGAAACCCGACTGCCAGGGGTGGCGGAAGGCCATGACGGTGATTCTGACCAGCGTATAGAGGCCCCTGCCCCAGCCCGCTGCATGGACATGCGCACGCGAAGCCGAATGCCTCGCCGCGCGAACTGACGTATCGCTGCTCACGCTGTGATTCCAATGGTGTGTATGTTTGCAACATGATCCGGAAAGACGACGATTCCGTGTTCAACAGCGCCCAATTCGTATATTTGTCAATTTTATCCTGGCTAAATTCTTAGATTGTATTTGGATGAAAATACTATCCATGAGGGAAATGTCTGGCGAGTTGGCTTGGTTGATTGTTGGTGGGCTGTTGTGGTGAATGGGACGTGCAAAACGCGGTTCTAGCGAACGGAGGTGTTCTCACTATCGGCGGCAGGCCAATGGTCCCGGCGATAGTGAAATGGTGCGGTATCGATAGCAGCGATTTACGCGAAATGGGGTTCGGGGTCCACGTGCCTTTTGCAGACACATTCTGCAGTGACGGGCATGAGCATGAGATGCTGGACAGCGAGAAGATTGTTCTCAAAATGCTCCAATTCCGCTACGACCGGCCGATTGAGGATGAACCGCCATCCGGATCGGCCGGAGCAACCGCAACGCCGTTGGAGACGTTCAGCCGTGAACTTGATTAGTACCAGCATCGTAGCCGACCGCATCTTAGACTGCCTGGCGCGATATCGCTTTCTCACCATGGCGCAGCTGCTCGATACCGTAGCCGGGGATCAACAGACCGTGCAGTTTCGCCTGGGCGAGCTGGTAACGGCCGGATATGTCATGCGGCAAGAATTCCGCCTCGGACCGACCGCGGACCGTCTGCCCGATATACACTGGCTTTCCAGGTCCGGCGCTCGCCTGATTGAGGACGCGACCGGGGAGCCGGTGACGGTTCCAGACAGCAGCAAGCTCTCGGTGGCGCATATCGCACACCACACGTTGACGGTTTCCACGCTGATAGCGGCCGACGCCTGGGCGCGGCAAACGGGGCAGGCCGTGCCAGAGTTCCGGACCGGCATGGAATCTTCCCGCACGCGCCTTCAGCTCCTCGACAGAACGCCGAACGCAGACGCCGTTCTCGACATGCGTGACCCCGCCGGAAACCGCCGTGTCTACATCGTCGAAGTGTTTTGCAGCCAAGACAGCGAGAGCGGCTCGATGCACCCGATTGAGCAGCTCGAATCTTATGTGTTGAATGCTATGGGCAACACATTGGATGAAGCGGTAGGCGTCGAACAAGGGGGGAAGCCAGCGCGGGTTCTTGTGGTTTGTGATACCTTTGCCCTGCGCAACAGGATTATCAGCACACTGCCGACGCGGCCGGGACTGCCCCCAGTCGAATTTCGCACTTGGGGCAAGTTTCTATTCAAAACGCCAGACGAGCTGAAGGAATTCGGACGGGGGTGGTGGAAGGTGGACGGCAGTTTGGCAGATTTGCCAATCTTGGAGCGCATATGAAGCCCGTAAACGCGTTTTCACAGCTCTGATATTCAAACGGGCACCAACGAGCCTTGAAAAATAACTCCCTGCGCTGCTCTGTCGGTTCTTGCGCAGCTACGAACAACAACTGAACCGCCATTTGTCGAGAGTGCGCCTGTTTGACTCATAGCATGGAGACTATGAAGCTCATTGCCTCTGCCCTGACCGTCGCTGACGTCACAGGGATTTTCACAATCAAGTGAGTAGGATGGCGGGGCCGAACCCGCTGTGATATCTAGCTTTTCGTAGTTTCATAAGTTTATCGCAACACATCTGGCTCCCTCGATCGAAAGGACGAACCCGTATGTCCGCGTTCAAGCCCTCTCTCGCCCTTGCCGCAGCCCTTGGTTTTCTCGCTTTCCAGGGCATAGCCTACGCCCAGATGCCGGCGCAGCAGCCGGAAGCCAAGGCTTTCAAGGTCGGCGCGCTCGATCTCGTTTCCCTGCATGATGCGCAGTTCACCCCGGCCAATGATGGCAAGACCTTTGGTGTCGGTCAGAAGCCGGAAGCCGTGGCCGATCTGCTGAAGGCCGCCGGCGAGCCGACCAATGTGGTGACGCTGAGCGTCGATGCGCTGCTGGTCAAGTCCGACAAACGGGTCGTGCTGATCGATACCGGTATCGGTGGCGCCCTGCAGCAGAGCCTCGCCCTTTCCGGCACCAAGCCGGAAGCGGTGACGGATATCCTGATCACCCATTCGCATCCCGACCATGTCGGCGGCCTTGTCAAGGATGGTAAGCTCGCTTTCCCGAACGCCACGATCCGCATGTCGCGCGCCGAGTGGAAATATCTTCAGGGCCAGAGCAACATGGCCGATCTGGTCAAGGCGATTTCGGGCAAGGTCGAGCCGTTCAAAGCCGGCGCGGAAGTGGTGCCCGGCATCGCCTCGGTCGCGTTGCCTGGCCACACGCCGGGCCATGTCGGCTACCAGATCGTTTCGGGCAAGGAGAAGCTGATCGACATCGGCGACACCGTGCATAGCTCGGTCATTTCGCTCGCCGAGCCGAAATGGGACGTTGCCTTCGATGGTGATCACGCGAAGGCGGAAAAGAGCCGGCTGAAGATCCTGAATCAACTGGCGAAAAGCCGGGAAATGGTGTTCACGCCGCATTTCCCTTTCCCGGGCGTCGGCCATGTCGAGGCTGACAGCGACCATTTCCGCTGGGCACCGACGCTGACGGCACAGTGAGCTGAAGAGCGGGTGGGTAAGCCGCTTCACTCAACGAACGCATGAATGCGATGAGGCCCGATCAAAATGGGTCTTATCGGTGCGCCGACAGCACGCTGTGCTCAGGTTTCCTCGTGCGTCGGCGCAACTGTGAGTTTGAGGCCCAAAGCGGCCAGCATTTTGCTGACAGTTGCCATTTGCGGGTTACCATTTCTCGACAAAGCCTTATAGAGATTGGCCCTGCCGAGGTCCGCTTGCTCAGCGACCGCGCTGACGCCGCCCTCCTGAGCCTTTGCCACATGACGCAGGCCCTCTTGGAACAGCTTCATGTCGCCGCTTTCAAGGAATTCCGCCAAATAGAGAGCGGCGTTCCCGGGATCGCGCAGCAATTCGTCACGTGAGCTGAAATCAAACGGTCTGCCGAGATGGGTCATGATTTTAGCCTCCTGTTTGCTTCCTCAAGATATTCCTGCGCCTTGGCGATGGCCCTATCTTGATCGTGTTTTGTTGAACCTGCCAGCAACAGCACGAGCTTCCCATCCACCCTTGCCTTGTTGTCCTTGATGCCGTCGTACCAATCCTGAAACGGCGACTTTCCGTCCGCCGTTTCAAAAGCGATGACTTCAAACTGGCTCATGATATTGTGTCTCTCATAAGAGACACAATATCATGAGTTTTTTCTGGAGACAGATAGACATTGCTACCATGAGCCAGCAATTCCAAGTGAGGTCGCCGGTCAGAATTTGGCGAGAGGGATGAAGGGCCTTACCGCCGCCGGAACACCGGCTGGCGCTTTTCCTTGAACGCCGCCCTGCCCTCGGCCGCATCGGCTGTCGCAAAGCAGATCGTCTGCAGATCGCGCTCGTATTCGATCGCCTTTTCCAGCGGCATGGCGTGTGCGGCCTTGAGGTTGGCCTTGGCCGTCTCGGCCGCAATGGGCGCGCGCGACGCGATGGTCTTGGCAATCGACCGGGCCTTTTCCATCAGTTCGTCCGCCGGCACGACGTCGCTGACCAGGCCCCAGGCAAGCGCCTTGGCGGCCGGGATCGGGTCGCCGGTCATGATCATCAAAGCGGCATTCGACATGCCGATCGAATGCGCCAGTTGTGCCGCCATACCTCCACCGCCGATCCAGCCGAGCTTGATTTCGGGCGCTGCGAACTGGGCGTTTTCCGAGGCGATGCGGATATCGCAGGAGAGCGACGTCTCCAAGCCACCGCCGAAGGCATAGCCGTTGACGGCACAGATGGTGGGTTTCAGCAGCGCCCGGATGGCGTCGCAATAGTCAGGCCGGTTGCGGAATTCCCAGGGCGTTTCGTAGGTGTCGAGCTCCTTGATGTCGGAACCGGCGCAGAACGCGCGCTCGCCGGCGCCGGTGACGATGACGCAGCGGATCGTGTCGCTGTCATTGCAGGTCCGGACCGCCTCGACGATGGCGTCGGCCATTTCCGGCGTCACGGCATTGAGCTTTTGCGGCCGGTTGAGCGTGATGACGGCGATGTCGTCTTCGATCTCGAAACGGATATCTTCGGTCATGCGACCACTCCTCAAATCTTCGGCAGGCCGGTACGGTAGAGCGTATTGAGTGCCTGCACCGCCTCGCGCGCCGGCAAATGGTTGTCGAAAGCGTCGCGCAGGAAGGCCGACGCCTTGCTCTGGAAGGCAATATAGCCGTCGAAGCGTGGCCGGACATAGGCCGCTTCCAGCGTATCGGCCGTGTCGGCGTAGAAATTGCCCCAGCGTTCGTTGACCGCAGGATAATGCCAGGCCCAGCGGCGCGACGGCTGGCCGTCATGGCTGGGGATGAAATTCGTCTGCGCATCCTCGCCCATCAGCCAGAGCAGGTGCTGCTTGAGTTCCGGCGTGATCTCACAGCGCTTGGAAATGCCGATGCCGGTGCCGCCTAGCGTCGAGCCTGGCCGGCCGCCATGCGTGTCGCGCAGTGCATTGCGGAAGGCGACGCGATGGCCGTTTTCCGGGGCGGAATAATTCACATAGCCGTAGATCAGCGGGCAGAGCGCCACGTCATCATTTCTTGCCATGTGGCCGAGAATGCCGATCGGGTTGAGCGCCCTGACACCCATCGGGCTCTTGTTGGCGAGCCGCTGCATCAGTTCGAAGACGCGGATGCCGGTGTCCTCGGTAATCAGATTGACATTGCCCTCCGGCCCTGCGTCTTCCCCGAAGGCAGCGCAGATCGACAGGAAACTCAGGGCGGCATGCGGGCCGGCGAGCGACAGCGCCACTTTGCCGGTGGAGGCCGACAGGTCCTCGACCTCATCCCACGTTTCCGGCGCCTCGCCCTCGATCAGATCAGGTCGTGTCGCCATCACCTGTGTCGCAGCATCGAGTGGTAGCGCCCAGTGTGCGCCGGCATAGCGATAGCTTTTCAAGCAAGGGCCGATCGTGGCGCGGCCGATCTCTTCCAGCATGTCGATGCCGAACACTTCCTCCAGCGGCCGCAGGCAGGCCTGCGCCACCGCCTCGCCGACATGCGGGTGGTCGAGCACGACGAGATCATAGCGGGCGCAGAGGTCGGCGATCGGGTGGGATTCGAAGCCTTCGAGCGACTGCTTGTCCCAGGCGATGCCGACCAGCCCCTCGGCCCGCGCCTTATCCGAGGCGGCGGCAAGCGCATTGTAACCACGTGGGTGGTCCCAGGTCAGAGCTTTGTATTGCCGCATGATTACGCCTTCAGCACGCCGACGGCGCCCGATGCCTGGAGTTTCTCGATCGCCGCTTTGTCATAGCCCGCCTCGTGCAGGATATCGACGGTGTGCTCGCCGGTCTGCGGCGCGCCGCGATCGACGGTCGAAGGCGTCTTGGAGAACTTGATCGGGAAGCCCGGCGTCTTCACATGGCCTTCGGTCGGATGGTCATATTCGACGAAAGTGCCGTTGTGGACGATCTGCGGGTCCTTGACCAGATCGGCATAACCGTAGACCGGACCGCACCAGATGTCAGCGGTCCGCAGCGCTGCGAGCCATTCAGCCGTGCTCTTGGTCTTGATCTTGTCACGGGTCTTGGCAAAAATCTCGTCGCGCTTGGTCCAGGTGTCGACCTCGTCGTTCATGGTGAGGAAGCTGTCCTCGCCGATGACCTCGCCCAGCGTCTTGAGCTTGGGGAAGGCAATGATGATAAAGCCGTCGGTGGTAGCAAAGGCGCCATAGGGTGCGCGGATGAAGACATGCGCGTGCGGCTCGGCCGAGCGCTTCTGCTGTTTACCGCCGACCGTATGCACGGACAGTTCCTGCATCTGGATCGTGGTGATCGCATCGAGCATGTTGACCTGCACGAGCTGGCCTTCGCCAGTGCGCTCGCGATGCAACAGTGCTGCCAGTACGCCTTCGAAGGCGGTGTAGGCGGTAATGGCATCGACCAAATACTGGCCGGCGGCTGTCGGTGGCTCGCCTTCGCGTCCGGCCGAGAGCATGGCGCCGGACAGGCCCTGCAGCACCAGATCCTGGCCCGGCCAGTTCATATAGGGGCCGGATTCGCCGTAACCCGACATCGAGACATAGATGATCTTCGGGTTGATTTTGCTAAGCGATTCATAGTCGACACCGAGCCGCTGGGCGACGCCGGGGCGGTAATTCTGCAGGAACACATCGGCAGTCTTGACGAGGTCGAGCAGCACCTGCTTGCCCTCGGGATTCTTCAGGTCGATGGCCAGCGACCGCTTGTTGCGGTTGAGCGACAGGAAGGAGACGTTGACCTTGTTGCCGGTGGCCCCGCCGGCGGCGACATGGCGCTGCCATTCGCCGGTCACGGGCTCGACCTTGACCACATCGGCGCCGAGATCGCCCAGGCGCTGCGCGGCAAACGGCCCGGCCATGGCGATCGAGCAATCCAGCACGCGATAGCCAGTCAGAATTCCCATAATCTTCGTCCTTGTTTCAAAAATTCAATGCATGATCCAGCCGCCGTCGACATTCAGCGTCTGGCCGGTAATGAAGCGGGCGTTGTCGGAGGCGAGGAACATCAGCGCATTGGCGATGTCGGCCGGACTGCCGCGGAATTTGACCGCCTGATGGTCGAGCACATGTTTGGTGTAGCCTTCCGGGTCCGGATGGATCTTTTCGGCATCGGTCGGAAAGGCACCCGGCGAGACCGCATTGGCGGTGATGCCGAAGGGGCCGAATTCCCGCGCCCAGGCGCGCGCCAGACCCACAAGCGCACCTTTCGACTGGACGTAGGGTGCCAGCAGCGCCCAGCCACCGTAGAAGGTGACGCTGGCGATGTTGATGATCCGGCCCCAATTGTTCGTCTTCATATGCGGCAGCGCCGCCTGCACGCAGACAATGCCGGCATCGACATTGATGCGCTGCACCGCTTGGTGCTCCTCGACGGTGAATTCCTCGAAAGGCTTGGCCGGATAGATGGCCGCATTGTTGATCACCACGTCGAAACCGCCGAACGAGGCCTGGATTTCGGCGAGCTTGACCTTGAGGCCTGTAAGATCGGAGAGATCGAAATCGACGATCAGCAGCTTTTCCGCATGATGGGCCTTCGCAGCGTCCGCCAGCGCCTGCATCTTGGCCTGGTCGCGGTCGATGACGACGACGCGGGCGCCGGCATCGAGGAAATGCATGGTGGTTTCGAGCCCCAGGCCACCGGCGCCGCCGGTGTAGAGGATCGTCTTGCCGGTCATGTCGATCATGCCCTGCCTCCGATCGGCAGATGCTTGCCCGACGGCTCGGGATAATCCTCTTGCGGCTGGGAGGACAGTGCGCGGATGCGTTTCTCTTCCCGGGCGATATCTTCCTTGCTGCCGAGGATACGGAAGGTGGTGTCGTAATTGCGCTCGTCGCCATGTTCGAGCCAGATCAGTTCGCCGTGCTCGTCGGCATATTTCTTGCCGAGCACATGGTTGGTCGAGGGCTCGATTCCGAGCGCGTATTGGCCCGACTGCAGGTTCTGCCATTCATACATGCAGGGAAACTGTTCCTTGTGGGTGATGACTTCGAAGCCGATTCCCAGCGCGTCATTGACCAGCATGACCGGCACTTCGCCATTGGCTTCGGTCGCCATTTCGTGCTGCCAGACCTGTTCGTGGAAATTGAGCTGCGGCTTCGGCATGGTGCCATAGCCGGCACCCTGCTTCTTGTAGTCGGCGCCGGCATGGGCTGCCCAGACCACGTCCTTGATCGGCGCGACATAGCGCGAGCCTTCGGCCAGCACCGGATGGCCGACATTGATGTGGTAGCAGAACATATGCGGCGTGCGGTAGAAGCCGCGATTGATGACCCGGTCGGAAATCTTGATGTCGTTGCTGCCCGCCTTGATCTCTATGCGGCGGATCATTTCCAGATGCTCGCCGAATACCGTGCCCTGCATCACCGAGCCCTCGGCCCAGAGAAACAGCTCGTCGCCTTCCCAGCGTTCGCCATAGCCGTTGAGGGTAGCGGGGATCGTCGCGACCCGGCCATGCAGCGAATGGTTGACCGTCTTGCGCGGTCCATAGACGAAATGGCCGGCCGGTTCGTCATACATGAAGAGGATATGGTCGAGGCCGCAGGTGATCATCAGGCCGGAGAAGGCGCGCATCCAGGCAAGACCGCCCTCGCCTTCATATTCGAGCAGGCCCGGATGCTTGAAACCGGACGGCGAATTCCAGCCGATCGCCATGCCGCGATAGTCGCATTCGGCAATGTCGAAGGCACGGTCGATGAGCACGGTGAACCGGAGCCCGGTGCCGCTCCTGAATTCCAGCATGCGGATGCCGCGCTCGACCCCGTCGCCGAGCGTCATCAGCCGCACGCCGGCAAATTGCGAAAACGATCCCGCATGGGCCGCAAGATCACGCCGCGATCTCTGGCCACCGTATAATTCCACCATGTCTCAACTTCCTTGTGAACCTGTTGTCCAGGCGGACGGCCAGATTGGCGTCCGGCCGTCCAGTATTTTATTCCATTTGACGGCTTCACAAAGGCACCCCCCTCTGCCCTGCCGGGCATCTCCCCCTCAAGGGGGGAGATTGGATGGGGCACTGTCGCGCCTCAAACTACCGTCCAATTCTGCTCCAAACCTTGGCTCAGCATATGATTGTGGCACCAAGCATGCCACTGCCAATCTCCCCCCTTGAGGGGGAGATGTCCGGCAGGACAGAGGGGGGTATCACAAACTCCCCCGCTACCCTTAGAGCCCGTTCGCCCGCAGCTTGCCGTCCAAAAACTGCTTGGCGCGCGGCACGTCCGACTCTTCAAGGTGCTCGATGATCACAGGGATGTTCGGATGCTTCCTCGACAAGAGCTTCAGATAAAGATCATAGTTCAGCGAGCCCAGCCCCGGAGCCGGCAGCTCGATTTCGCCGACGCCGCGGAACGTATGGCTTTCGGACGCGTCCGCATCACCGATATCGGCATGCTTCTCGGTCTTGTCTGTGCCGGAGCGCTTGACGTCCTTGGCATGGCCGATCTTGATCTTGTCCTGCAGCGTGTCGAACACCTGGTGCAGGATCTTGTCCATGTCGTCGATATTGTGGGTCTCGAAATAGTTGGTCGGGTCCATCAGCAGGCCGAGACCGGGATGATCAACTTGGGCGAACATCTTGACCGTCTCTTCGACCGAGCCGACGACATTGTTGACATAGGTTTCGAGCAGGAACATCGCGCCGTGGTCATAGGCGAACTGCGAGAGGTCGGCGATGACCTTGCGGCATTCCTCGAAACCCTCTTCCGTCTTGTTCTTCGGGTGGTGTACCCAGTCGGATTCGGTGTTGTAGGTGCCGGTTTCGGAGATCACATAGGGCGTGCCGAGATATTGGGCGTGCTTGATGATTTCCTTGAGGTAGCCGACGCGGCGGGCGCGCTCTTCCTTGTCCGGATGGATGATGTTGGTATAGCCGGAAATGCAGCAGATCGGCAGGTTGTGGTCGCGGAACGTGTCGCGGATCGTCTTGCACTTCTCCGGCGTGATCTGGCCGGCGCTGAGGTCGATATCCCTAAAGTGCATGTCGAGCTGGACGGTGTTGAAGTTCAGCCCGCGGATCTTTTCGGCGGTTTCCTTCAGCGTGTAGGGGAAATAGGCGGTGAAAATACCAGTCTGCATCATGGCGGTAATCCTCCCTTTATGATGTCTCAGATTGCGATTTCGGAAAGTTTGATGGCCCGGCCCTCGTCCATGGAGCGATAGCCCGCTTCGACGAGCGCCATGGTCTTGACGTTGTCGGCGACGTTGAGCACCGGTGTCGTGCCGCTTTTGACGGCATATTGCAGCTGCTCCATCACGCCGATGAAGGCATGCGGGAACCACATCGTCTCCCAGGTCGGCGTCACCCATTTGCCGCCCGTGGTTTTCTTCGAAGCGTAGGTGAGCGTCGAGGCGGCACCGTTCGGCCAGCCGATCGAGCCATGCGCCACGCCATCGGTGCCCTCGACGCGCCAGTGGATATAGAACTCGCTATCGAAGCCTTCCTCGCGCGGGCCGGCCCAGACGTCTTCCATCGACACGGCCAGCACGTTGCCGGGAAACTTGATAGTCGAGACGGTGATGCCGTCCTTGTGCTTGAACTTTGTGCGCGGATCGGTGCGGGTGGCGCAGTAGATTTCTTCGGGATCGCCGAACAGGAAGCGCAGCACGTCGAGATGATGGACGCTCATGTTCGACAGCGTCAGCCGGTCGAATTCTTCGAGGAATGTCTGCCAGTGCGGGATCGCGCGCATGTCGATCGTTGCCATGACGATATCGCCGAGCTCGCCCTTGTCGAGGATCTGCTTCAGCACCTGCATCGACTGGTCGTAGCGCATGTTCTGGTTGACCGACAGGATCTTGCCGGCGGCCTTGGCTTCGTCGCGCAGCTTCCTGGCTTCGTCGAGCGACAGCGCCAGCGGCTTCTGCGCCAGGATAGCCTTGATGTGCGGCTCCTTCAGCGCAGCGCGGATCAAAGCCGGCTGCTGGTCCGGCGGGAAAGCCAGGTCGACGATGTCGACATTGGTGTCCTTGATCAGTTCTTCCGGCGTGTCGTGGACCTTCGGGATGCCCCAGCGCACGGCCACCTTGGCGGCATTGGCCCTGGTGCGCGAGGCGATCGCCACGACCGGGAAACCTGCTTCCTTATAGGCGGCGAGATGGCACTCGGCCATGATCATGCCGGCGCCGATGGCACCGATCCTGTATTCCCTGACCCGGACGTCGACATCCGGCTTGAAACCCTTGGCGTCTGCCATGTTCTCCTCCTCCCTATGCTCCGGCTGTGGCGGGCGCGAGCACCTGTCCGTCCGGCTTGAAAAAATGCACGTGGCGCGGATCGCAGGTCAGGGCGACCTTGGAGTCCACGGCAATCTGCGGCTGGCCGCGCATCAGCGACCTGAGCTTTTTGTCACCGGCCGAAAGCGTGACGACGGTGAAGCCGCCGAGTGGTTCGACTTCATAGACCGTGGCTGGCGCACCGGTCCTGCCCTCGCCCCAGGGCTCGGCCTTCAGATCCTCCGGGCGGATGCCGATGCCGCTGGCGCCATCCGGCACGCTGCCCAGCTGGATTGTCCCCTCCCCCGCCGTCGTACCGACGAGGTCGAGCAGATTGATTGCTGGGGAGCCGAGGAGGCGCGCGACATATTGGCTGGCGGGATGGTCGTAGATTTCCGACGGCTGGCCGGTCTGGCGGATGCTGCCCTCTTCCAGGATCGCTATGCGGTCGGCGATCGACATCGCCTCTTCCTGGTCATGGGTGACATAGACCATTGTATGGCCGAGCTCGCGCTGGATGCGCTTCAGCTCGACGCGGGTTTCCTCGCGCAGCCGGGCGTCCAAGGCCGAGATCGGATCGTCCATCAGATAGGCGGCGGGATCGCGCACGAGCGCACGCGCAATGGCGACGCGTTGCCGTTCGCCACCGGAGAGATGCGCCGGCAGCTTGTGCAGGAGATGGCCGATATGCAGCTTTTCCGACACTTCGGCGACGCGCGCCTTGATCTTGTCTTCCGGCACCTTCCGCTCGACGAGCGGAAAGCGGACATTGTCGAGCGCTTTCATGTGCGGAAAGAGCGCTAGGTTCTGGAATACCATGGCAACGTTGCGTTCGGCTGGGCCGATAGCGTTGACCGGCTTGCCGCCGAGCAGGATTTCGCCGCTGTCCGGGGTCTCCAGTCCGAGGATCATCTTCAGGATGGTCGATTTGCCGGAAAGCGGCGGGCCGAACAGGCAGAAGAACTCGTTGTCCTTGATATCGAATGACACATTGTTGACGGCAACCGTGTCGCCGAACCGCTTGCTGACATTGCGGAACGTGATACCAGCCATGGTCAAGCCTCCCTGATCGCGCGGCCGGTTTCGGCATCGAAGAGCCTGACCGCGCCCGGATTGACCGTCAGCCTGGCCTTCATGCCGGCTTCGAGGCCGTTGTCATTGTCGAGCACGACCTTGATCGTTGCCTTGTCACGGCCGAGATGCACGATGGTGCGGGCGCCGATGCGCTCGACGAAGAACACCGGCAGGCCGCTTTCACTTGCCGCAAGCGACGCCTGTTCCGGACGGAAGCCGTAAAATACCGACCGGCTCGCTGCCTTTTTCGCCGCCCGGGTCAACGCTGCGTCCAGCACTTCGGACGTCCCGAACTCGCCGAGTTCGGCATGGATGCCATCGGCTTTCTCGATCAATTCAGCCTTGATCAGGTTCATGCCCGGCGAGCCGAGGAAGCCGGCGACGAAGGTGTTGTTCGGATTGTTGTAAACCTCGACCGGGGCGCCGGCCTGCAGCATCACGCCATGGTCCATCACGGCGATGCGGTCGGCCATGGTCATGGCTTCGAGTTGGTCATGCGTGACATAGACCATGGTCTGCTTGAACTGCCGCTGCAGATGCTTGAGCTCGGTGCGCATGACGGCGCGGAAGGCGGCGTCGACATTCGACAAGGGCTCGTCGAGCAGGAAGATCGCCGGTTCGACGATGGCCGAGCGGCCGATCGCCAGGCGCTGCAGGATGTTGACCGAGAGTTTCGCCGAGGGCTGCTTGAGCAGCGGCCCGAGCTGCAGGAAATCGGCAATCGCCTTCACCCGGCGGTCGATTTCCGCGGCCGGCAATTTGCGCACGCGCAGGCCATAGGCGAGATTGTCGTAAACATTCATATGCGTGAAGATCGCGTAGTTCTGGAAGACGAAGCCGACGCCACGCCTGCCCATGGCGACACCGTTCATGTCGCGGGCATCGAACAGGATGCGGCCGGAAGTCGGCTCTTCCATGCCGGCGATCATGTTCATGGTCGTTGACTTGCCGCAGCCGGAAGGGCCGAGCAGCGCCACGAACTCGCCGTCGGCAATCTTCAGGTCCATGGTCTTCAGCGCCTGAAAGGCACCGAAACTCTTGGTCAGGTTTTCGAGATGGATCGAGGTCATACAGCCAGCCTCGCTCTGTTCATGCGGTTGATGGCGATGTTGACCACGATGGACAGTACAATGAGGATGGCGAGCGCGATGGCTGCGACATAGCCCCAGATCAGATCCTGCTGGGTGATCTTGTAGATGTAGACCGAGATCGTCTCCGTCGCGACACCCGGGCCGCCGCCGGTCATGATGTAGAGCGTATCGAAGATCTTGAAATTCTCGATCACCCGGATCGCCAGTGCGATGATGATGATGGTCTTCATCTTCGGCAGGATGATGGTGTGGAAGCGCTGCGGCCAGGAGGCGCCGAGCAGGGTGGCGGCCTTGAGCTGATCATCCGGCACGCCCGACAGGCCGGCAAGCAGGATGAGGAACATCAGCGGAGTCCACTGCCAGATATCGGCCAGCATCACCGCCACCAGCGCCCAGTCGGGGCTGGAAAGCCAGGCGAGGCTGAAGGTCGCGCCGGTCAGGTGCGAGATGATGTTGTTGACCGGCCCGCCGGACTGGAACAGCATGAAGAACATATAGCCGGCGACCGCGGGCACGACCATCATCGGCATCAGCAGGATGGAATAGAACACCCGCTTGCCGCGGAAATCGTCCATGAACAGCAGCGCCAGGGCGAAGCCGAGCAGGAATTCCGCGGGCACGCAGACCACCATGACCAGCGCCGTGCGGCCAAGCGCGTCCCAGAAGCGGCCATCCGCTGCGAGGTCGGTATAGTTGGCGAAGGTGTTCCAGGATTTGTAGGCATCCCACCAGCCGGTGCCGTCGAGCGGCGACCAGTCGGTCATCGAGATATAAAGCTGCATCAGCAGCGGAAAGACGGAAATGAACAGAACCAGGATCTGCGCCGGCAGCGTCAGGCGGAACCCAAGACGGCGGCTTTCCTTGTYGGCCTTGACAGGCTGCGCCGGAGCGACCGGAAGGGTGACGGCATCGGTCATTGCTTCAGCGCTCCGAAGGTCAGACCACGCACCAGATGTTTCTGGATGGCAATGCCCATGATGACGGGCGGGATCGCCGCGATCAGGCCGAGAGCCGCCTTGGCGCCATAGAGCTGGCCGGTCATCGAGGAGGAGAGCGAACTCATATAGACGGGGATGGTCACCCAGTCGCGATTGGTCAGCAACAGGCCGATCAGATAGTCCGACCAGTTGAGGATGAAGACGAACAGGGCCGAACTCGCCAGTGGTGCGCGCATCATCGGCAGGGTGATGCGAGTGAAGACGCGGAAACGCGAGCAGCCTTCGACACGCGCCGCATCTTCGATCTCGCGCGGCATATCGTCGAAAAAGGTCTTCATCAGCCAGAAGGCGAAGGGCAGCGTGACGATGCCATAAATCAGCGCCAGACCCCACCAGGTGTCCATCAGGCCGAGGAAGGCCCACATGATCATGACAGGGATCATCACCGCCATCGGCGGGAAGAGGCGCAGCTGGATCAGCGCCAGCGGCAGGTTCTGGCCGGAACCGAAGCGCGACAGGCCGTAAGCAGCGGCCGTGCCGGCGCTCATGGCGATCAGCGTGCCGAACACGGCCGAGAGCAGCGAGGACAGAATGGGCTTGGCGGCGGTCTTGTCGAGCGCGACGATCAGGTCATTGGTCGAATTGCCGAACAGGAAACGGAAATTGTCGAGCGTCGGATTCTTCGGCCACCAGGTGAGGTCGGAGCCGGCGGCGGACCATTCGGCGATCGGCTTGAAGGCCATGGAGGCCATCCAGGCGATCGGCACGAGCGTCACCGCGACAGCGAGCACGATCGCCACGTAGCGGAAGATTTCGAAGAGAGGTGAGCGGTTCATTTGTTCAGTCAGTGTCTCAAGGCGTCTAAGAAATTGCTGGTGGTCGGCGCTTGTTCCCTCTTCTCCCCTCGGGGCGAAGGTGGCCCGTAGGGCCGGATGAGGGGGCTTCCCGGGTGGGGTGGCCCCCTCATCGCCTCGCTTTGCTCGGCACTTCTCCCCGAGGGGGAGAAGTGGGAGCAAGCGGTTATCCGCTCACTCCCACCGGTTCTCTCCGGGTCAGGCGATCGGGTCAGTCACTGTCGGCCAAGCCGCCTTGTTGGCCTTGATCGCCTCGTTGAGCTTATCTTCGCCGATGCGGCGTGCGATGCGTTTCCACTGCTTTTCCGTGTCGGCCATGGCCTGTTCGGCCGTCTTCGACTTGGTCAGTGCGGCCATCAGGTTTTCATCGAGCGCGTTGTGGAAGGCGGTGGCGCCCGGATAGTTGATGGTCGGCACGGTGCGGGCGACGGAGTCGCGCACCACGTCCATGTGGTAGGCGTGATAGGTCTGGCGCACGAGCGGATCGGAAAAATCGTTGAGGCTGAAGGGGTCGAAATAGCCGCCCGGATTGGCCGTCATCCACGAATAGATGCGGCTCGAACCCAGCCATTGCAGCAAGAGATAAGCGGCTTCCGGGTTCTTCGCCTGCGACGAGACCATGCCGGTGAGCGAGAACCAGAGCACGGTGCGGCGCACCAGCTTGCCGTTGATCTCGCGCCCGGGCGGCAGCATCGAACCGATCTTGCCGGTGACCTTGGAGCCGGTATTGCCGGCATTGTCGAGGAATTTCGGCAGGTTGGAGAAGGCGCAGGTCATCGCGGCGCCACCGGCGGCGAAATTGCCGTACTGTTCCGGCCAGCCCCAGGAGATGGCGTCCGGCGAATGATGCGACAGCGAGTCGACATATTCCTTGGTCGCGGCAAAGCCGGCATCCGAATTGATCAGCGGCGAGCCGTCATCGGCGAACAGGAACTGATTGGGATCGCCCATCGACACGTAGCGCTGGTACCAGTTGGTATAGCCCCAGCCCTGGTTCCTGAGATCGGTCGAGCCGTACATTTTCTGGTCCGGGCGCTGGAAGAAGGCAGCGATTTCGTCATGCTGCTTCCAGGTCTTCGGCGGGGCGAGATCGTAGCCATACTTGGCCTTGAAATTCTTCTTCTCTGTCTCGTCGTTGAACAGGTCCGTGCGGTAGTTCCAGATCTGGAAGTCGCCGTCGAGCGACACGCCATAAGTCTTGCCGCGATACTGGTTGAGCAGCGACACGCCGGCCTTGCCGTTGACATAGCCGCGCTTGGGGTCGTCCCATTCCGGCTTGTGGGCGGCGACGAAATCGTCGAGCGCCATGATGCCGCCGGTTTCGGCGAGGTCGCCGAGGCGGTTCCACTCGGTCGAATAGATGTCGTAGGCGCCGCCCTTGGTGGAGATATCCTGCATCGTCTTGGTGAATTCCTGCCCGTTCGGCAGGCCAACGATCTCGATGGTGATGCCGGTTTCCTTCTCCCAAAGGTCCTTGATCGACGGCGCGCCGGCCGGGAAAGGCTTGGTCAGCTGACCGATCGAGCCGTCCGAGAGACCGAGCACGATCTTGTCGGCCTTGCCGGATGCCTTGAGCTGCTTGGCCGCCTCGATGGCGCGGCCTTCCGGCGTGTCGGCGCCATACTGGTAGCGCTCGGCGCCATCGAACCCGGTCGGGCCGCCGACCATGCCGTCAGCGAGCTTGTCGGCCGCAAAGGCGCGGCCCGGACGGATGAACTGCGGGGCAATGCCGACGGCAGCGGTGACGCCGGCCAATTTTGTCGATGCGGACAGAAAGCCGCGCCGCGACATGCGGTCAAAACTGATCATCTTGGAAATCCTCCCTAAGGGCAATTTTATCCTCACAAGCCCTTCGTGCCGCATACTGATGTGTTTTGATTTGTTGTCAACGGATTTATTGATGTGTTTTGATTTCTGTACGTGTCATTTTTGATTGACAATCTGGTGTAGCTATGACGCAATAAAACGGGAACCGGGAGGATCTTTGGCTAAAAGTGTTGTTTTTCAGGCGTGTAGCGACGCAGAAAGATGTTTTCATGCTGATTTGCCGATCTTCTGCCGTTTTGCGCAGTACAAAGATGAGATGATTGGAGGAGTGCGAATATCAATCAAAATACATCATTTTGTGACTAGGCGGTAAGCCGGCCTTCGGCAATCGGAACACGGCGTGTAAAATCGCCAACAGCCCGTCAGCACGAGCTGGCAGGCTTGTTTCCTTTGTTGCCACGCAATATCAGCCGGTCTCTAATCCCTAAACATCAGTCGAACCGAATCAAGTCATACCAATGCGCTCAACCCTCATCGATGTAGCCCGGGAAGCAGGCGTCTCCAGCGCCACGGTGGATCGCGTGCTCAACAATCGCTCCGGCGTCAAGGAGCGGACGCGCAGCATCGTCATGGATACCGCCCGGCGGCTGGGCTATATCGATATCCAGCCGATCAACGACAGTCGCACCAAGCTCGATTTCGTTCTGCCGACCGGCACGAATTCCTTTATCGTCCACCTGCGGCGTCAACTGGAGCGCCAATGTGCCGCCAGCGATCAGGTCGATTTTCACATCCATGATGTCGAAGGCTTCAATCCCCAATCACTGGCGCAGAAGCTGATCGAGCTGCAGGGCTTGACGCAGGGCGTGGCGCTGATCGCCCAGGATCACCCGGCAGTGCGAGACGCGATGAATCGTCTGATCGAACGTGGCGTGAAAATCGTCACGCTCGTCTCCGACATTCACCATGTGCTCCGGACCCGCTATGTCGGCGTCGACAACCGCGCTGCCGGCCGTCTCGGCGGCTACCTGCTCGGTCGCCTGCTGACCTCGTCCGAGCCACGCAAGATCGCGCTGTTTGCCGGCTCGCTCTCCTATCGCGGCCATGAGGAACGCGAAATGGGTTTTCGACACATCATCTCGGAGGAATTCCCGCATCTCGAAGTCGTGCAGCTGCGCGAAGTCCGCGACGACCGCCAGCGCGCCTATGACGAGACGCTGTCGCTGCTGAAAAGCCACCCGGACCTCGCCGGCATCTACAATATCGGCGCCGGCAATTCCGGCATCGGCCGGGCATTGGAGGAGATGGGTCGGAAGGATTCCGTCATCTTCATCGGCCATGAGCTGACGGAAACGTCCAAGACGCTGCTCTTATCAGGGACGATAGATGCGGTCATCGACCAGAATCCCCGGGTGGAGGCGCGCGAGACGATCGCGACGCTGCTGAGCGCCATCAACGATACGCCGCTGGAATACAGCGTGCCGCGCATTCAGGTGATTTTTCGGGAAAATATTCCGGAGATGTAGGTGGGTTCCGGCTGGGGACAGAAGTTGAAGTCCACCAAATAGCCGGGGCAGCATTCTCGCTCAATCTGATTTCTTGTTTAGCTTAACCGGAATAGTATACGGCAGCTTCATCAGGGCATGACAGAGCTTCCAGGCTGTGACCCGGGAAAACTGATCCCATTGTTCTTTTGACGGGACTTCGCCCATGACCATTCCTGTTTCGTCGATCGCGTCCGCAATGACATCAGAGATCAAACCCTTCACAGATCGCTCATGTGCGTTTTCGAGAAGCTTTCCAAAAGACGTTTTTACGGCTTCAAAATCCGATGTGTCTTGCTTCTCTGCCGCCCAACCAAAGTTGACTACGCTTGCTTCATTGGAGGCGTCCGACCAAATTGAAGGTGCCTCAGGATTTGAGATCAGGCAAAATGACCGATTGGCTGGTGCACCACCCTCCGAAAGTTCGATGCTCCATCCGATGGCGCCATAGAGACGAAAATAACCTATGACACGTCCGTCATAATTGCTGCCGACCCAGACGACATTCGGGTTACTTCCAAATTTGTCGCCGAATGGGGGAAGCGGGCGCGCGTCAATGGAGATAAAAGCCTGCCCAATATCCGACCCGTCTTTCCCGCGAATGAACGAACGAATGACATCGTATCGCGGCAGACGGACTTCAGCGGTTCCGACCGAGTCAGCCCAAAGCACTAAGCAGGCCTTTGCCATCGAGCGCTGCGAGTCGGTATCTCCGTATGATGTTTGAAGCCCGACACTGGGAGCGGGTCTCGATTGAAGTGTTGCCGATGTCAACGCTTCGGCTCTAAATTTTTCAGCCTGCGCGCCGGACAGTTTGAGCTTAGCCGCTGCTGCGTCGACCAATAGGACGAACTCCTCCCTATCTCTTGCCTGGATGGCAAGCTCGGTTCCGCCATCGGCAAGCGAATTGATAATGATTTTCTTATTTATCTGAGGGGCTGGCACTGCGCCGGGCAACAGGTCAAAAATATCGCTGCCGGCTTCAATGTTACGAATAATAGGTGGTGGCCGTCGGTTGCCAGATTTGAAGTTTCCGATGTTTCGGATTGGTTCGACAGACTTCGCAAGCGCCTTGTCGATCCCGGAGCCGAAATCATTATTGCAAGCATTGCAGACGACTTTCCCTGTCGTTTTCCTTCCACCCATGGATTGCAGTAGAATGTGCTCGGGGACGGTATTGTCGCCAAGCCCTGCGTTGCAAAATACGCAAAAATCCATGTTGTTTGTCCGTCGCCGCTGATGCACCAAGGTGCCTGAAAAGTGCCAAAAGATTATAGATCGTGTTCGTGCTCAATGCCACCTGAAGGACGCCGGTGAAAATCCTGCCCTGCAACCAAATGCCGTCAATGATTACAAAGCTCTCGGACAAAAGCTAAGGGTTTTTTGCGTCTGAAAACATTAAAAGCAGCGCTGCTGCGATGGAAGACAATCTATCCTATATCAGCCCCAAGCTCCGCTGGAGCGCTGCCTGAAAATGCGCATCCAGCGCCGCTTCCGCCCGATCCGCATCGCGCGCCTTGCAGGCTTCGATGATCTCTACATGTTCCTTCAGCGTCCTCAGCACAATCGGCGCTGTCAGTCGCCGGTCCAGCCGTAGCAGGCGGAGGTAATTATGCATGCGGCGGTAGCTCGTCTCGATCAGCGGATTGCGCAGTGAACCAATCACTGCATTATGCAGCAGGTTCTCCAGCGCCTCCATCTCCTGCAACTCCGTCTCGCCGAGTCCCTGCGCTGCGATCCTCTCGATGAGCGCCGCATGGCGGTGGCCGGTGTCCCAGATCTCAGTTTCATCCCCTTGCTCGGCATAGATCCGAACGGCCGCTCGCTCGAGGATCAAGCGGAATTGATAGGTCGACCGCGTCAATTCGAAGCCGGGGCGGACGAACTGGATACCGGATCGTGGATGGATGGCGAGGATGCCCTCCGCCTCCAGCACGCGCAGCGCATCGCGCAGGGGCGCTACCGGAACGTCAACGATTTCAGAGAGTTCGCCCTGGGAGACAAAGGCGCCTGCCTGCACTTTCCTGTCGAACAAGGCTTCCAGGATACGGTCATAGGCGAGATCGCTCAGCCGCTGGGCCGGGACCGGTTCGTCGATCAGTTCGATGATTTTTGTCTTGCGCGCCACTTGCATAATTTCCATTGCTGCCATATTAGATACGGTAACTGATCGATCAGTTCAACATTTTAATCTATCAAGCGGCTAAATCATGCGCATCGAAGCCTTCCGTATCACCCGCTTCCAGTTCGCCCGCGATCGCGTCATTGGCGATAGCCAGGTGCGCGCGGACGATGCGAATGTAGCAGCACTGGAGCTGATCTCCGAGAGCGGCCAGGTCGGCCTGGGCTTTATCCAGACCCTTTTTACGTCGCTGCCGGCGCAAAGTGAGATCGAGCGTGTTTTCGCTAGCGAAGCCTTCCCTGGTTTGCAGGGCCAGCCGGCCATCGGGCTCGTGCATCGCGTCTCGCGGCCGCGCGGTGGCAATCAGCGACCTTTCTCGCTGCCTTTTCACGAGGCGATCCAGGTTGCGCTCTGGGATTTGGCGGCCAAGGAAGCCGGATTGCCGCTCTACCGCCTCCTGGGCGGCACCCGCAACAAGGTCCGCGCCTATGCTTCTGGCCTCGATTTCCACCTCAGCGACAAGGATTTTTCTGCCCTCTTCGCCTATGCGGCGAGCGTCGGTTACACCGCCTTCAAGATCAAGGTCGGTCACAAGGATTTCGCCCGCGACCTCAATCGTATCGAACTCCTGAAGAAGGTCATCCCGGCGGGTTCCAAGGTCATGGTCGATGCCAATGAGGGCTGGTCGTCCAAGGAAGCGTTGATGAAGATGGAGGCGATCCGCGCCACCGGCATCGATCTCCTCTGGGTCGAGGACCCGATCCTGCGCAACGACTTTGCCGGCCTGCGCCTGCTGCGCAACTCCGCGCCCTGGACGCAGATCAATTCCGGCGAATATCTCGATCTCTCCGGCAAGCGGGCGCTGCTCGAAGCCGAGGGTGCCGACATCATCAATGTCCATGCCCAGGTGGGTGACGTGATGAAGATCGGCTGGTTCGCCGCTGAAAAGGCCATTCCGGTCAGCTTGGGCAACACCTTCCTCGAAATGGGCGTGCACATGGCCTGCGCGCTGCCCGAGGTCGAATGGCTCGAATATTCGTTCCAGAATTTCGATCATCTCGTCGAACAGCCGATCGAGATCACCGATGGCTGGGCCTATGCGCCGGACCGGACAGGGCACGGTCTGGTGCTCAGTGAAGCAGCTCGGGCCGAGTGGGGTCGGCCTGAGCTGCTGGACCGCACCGATCTCGGCCCCGCGCCGAAAAATCCGCGACTACCGATATTCTGACGGCCGCCTCCGCGAGCACCGTCCAGCTTTTCCAAGGGAGGAAAACCGATGCGTATGAGCTTGAAAATATTTCTGATGGCCGGCAGCGTGCTGGCCGCCGCACCCGCCTGGGCGCAGGAAATCACCGTCTGGGACTGGAAGTCCGGCGACCCGCTCGCCCAGCCCTATTACGACAAGGCCAAGACCGATTTCGAAGCGGCCCATCCCGGCGTGACCATCAACTATGTCATGCAGCCGCATGACCAGTATTATACCCTGCTCGGCACGGCGCTGTCGTCGAATGCCGGCCCCGACCTGTTCCTGATGAATGGCGGCGCCCAGGCCAAGGCCCGTTTCGGCGCGCTCTTGAAGCTCGACGACAAGATCGCCGATATCAAGAAGGACCTGGTCGGCTGGGAAGA
Source organism: Rhizobium sp. P2_G2 (assembly GCF_056403555.1). Lineage (NCBI taxonomy): Bacteria > Pseudomonadati > Pseudomonadota > Alphaproteobacteria > Hyphomicrobiales > Rhizobiaceae > Rhizobium > Rhizobium sp. P2_G2. The sequence continues at coordinate 67,661 of NZ_JBFUFF010000022.1, read as the reverse complement.
GTTTTCCGATGCGAGCGGCAGCTACGCCATCCCGCTCTCCATCCAGGGCTTTGTCATCTATTTCAACAAGAAGCTCTATTCCGACGCCGGCCTCGACCCATCCAAGCCGCCGCATACCTGGGCAGAACTTTCCAAGGTCTGCGATGCGATCAAGGCCAAGGGCGCGGTGCCCTGCTTTGCCATGGGCAACAAGGAAGGCTTTGGCATCGAATTCTGGTTCTCCTCGATCGCCGCGACATCGTGGACGGCTGAGGAGCAGGCCGATTTTGCCGCTGGCAAGCTGAAATGGTCTGATGCACCGGTCAAGGCCATCCTGCAGAGCTGGGTCGACGCCAACAAGGCCGGCTGGTTCCCGCAGGGCGCCAATTCGACGGCCAAGTTCATGGACGAATATGAAGGTTTCATGCGCGGCGAGGCGGCCAACACGATCGGTCTGATCTCCGACGTCGCCCACTGGAAGCAGTTCGACGACATGCTCGGCGCCGACAATGACGGCGTGTTTATCATGCCTTCCCCGACCGTCGCCTCCGACAAGAAGGAAGGCGAGCCGAAATTCCCGCTCTCCGGCGGCATCGGCTATGGTGTCAACAAGTCCTCGCCGAACGCGGCGCTTGCGGTGGAATTCGCCAAGCTGCTGGCCTCGCCGCCGCTGGAGCAGATTTTCTTCAATGATGCCGGTGCGATTGCGGCCAACTCCAAGGTCGACACCAAGGGTATCAAGAGCCCGGCAGCGATCGATATCCTGAAATGGATGGCAGTTTCGGGTGCTCCGACGGCGCATGCGAATGCGACGGCGAAGGAGCTGGAGGAAATCCATCGGTTGAGCCAGCTGTTGCTGAATGGTGAGACGACGGTGGACGAGGCTGTGAAACGCATGGATGATGTGCAGGCTGAGGCGCATAAGTCTTAGTCAGGAGTCGGTAGTCAGTGGTCAGTGAGTTGTGAGGGTTGTGCCTGTGGCGCACCCCCCTCTGCCCTGCCGGGCATCTCCCCCTCAAGGGGGGAGATCGGCAAGTGGCAGCCACTCACCCAGATCTCAACGTCTCGGATGAGGCGGGGAGCCCGCCTCCAGCCAATCTCCCCCCTTGAGGGGGAGATGCCCGGCAGGGCAGAGGGGGGTATGCCGAAAACGACTGCCATCAATAGAGAACAAAGTCCGACAACAGAACCGGATGATCACCAGACTGGCCTGCAATGATAAGCCGGCTAACTTAACCAAGGAATGACCATTTTGGGTAGCGCGGCGGAAAAACGGATCGCCTTTCTTTTTATCGCTCCGGCAATCCTGCTGGTGGCAGTGTTCCGCATTTTTCCGCTCGGCTGGGGTTTCGTCCTGTCTTTCTTCGACAGCGACGGCATGACCAAGTTCAACTTCATCGGCTTCGGCAATTATGTCGCCATCACCCATGACTCTGCTTTCCGCGACAGCCTGGAAAACACGCTGATCCTGATCGCGACACTCCCCGTATGGGTGGCGCTGCCGATGATTCTCGCCATCCTCATCCACCAGGGCGTGCCGGGCGGCAAATTCTTCCGTGCGGTCTATTTCTTCCCCGCCGTGCTCTCCTCCGTCATCATCGGCTCGATCTTCAACATGGTGCTGCGCTTCGACGGCAGCTTGAATGCCATGCTCAAAGCCATCGGTCTGATCCCAGTCGACTGGCTTGGCTCCGGCAAGACAGCGCTGTTCGTGCTCTTCTCCGTCCAGCTCTGGTCGACCTTCGGCATGAGCCTGCTGATCTTCCTCGCCGGCCTGTCGACCGTACCCAAGGAACTCACCGAGGCTGCCCGCCTCGATGGCGCCAAGCCGCTGCAGATCTGGTGGCACGTGATCATCCCGGTGCTCAGGCCGATCATCGAATTCGTCGGTGTGGTCACCACGATCGGCGCGCTGACCTCGATGTTCGGGCTGATCTATGTGCTGACCGCCGGCGGCCCCGGCACGTCGACCGCGCTGCCGGAATTTTTGATCTGGCTCGAACAGGGCAAGATGAACCAGCCGGGCTATGCGGCGGCGATCTCCATGCTGCTCTTCGCGGTCATGGCGGGCCTCGCCTATCTGCAGATCCGCATCATGTCCCGCAATACCAATCTCTGAGGCGATCATGGCAATCACCGGCAAACGCGAAAAGACGCTTCTGCGGATCGCCTCGATCCCGATGGCGCTGCTTGCGCTCTCCTGCCTCTATCCGATCTATTTCGCCATCAACAATGCGCTGAAGACGGACAAGAACTATATCCTCAACCGCTTCTCCGTGGTCACCGAGCCGACATTGAACAATTTCATCAGTGCCTGGAGCCGCTCGCATCTCGGCGATTATTTCTGGAATTCGCTGATCTGTACCGCAGGCGCCGTGGCACTGCTGCTGACCGTCTCGTCGCTGGCCGGCTTTGCCTTCGCCATGCTGCGCTTTCCCTATCGCAAGCTGCTGTTCATGGTCGTCCTGGCCTCGCTGATGATCCCGGTGCAGGTCGTGCTCGTGCCGTTCTATCGCACCATCATTGCACTCGATCTTGTCAACACGCGCATCGGCCTGATCATCTCCTATACGGCCTTCTTCCTGCCCTTCTGCGTCTACCTGATGACCGCCTTTTATTCCGGCCTGCCACGCGAACTGGTGGAGGCGGCGCGCATGGATGGCGCCAAGCTTATCCAGATCTGGTGGCATGTGATGCTGCCGCTCGGCAAACCGGCGCTGATCACGCTCGGCATCCTCAACACGCTCTATTGCTGGAACGACGTGCTGATCTCGCTGCTGGTCCTGCAGAAAAACCGCACATTGATGGTCGGCATCGCGGCGCTGAAGGGCGAATACACCACCAATATTCCGCTGCTGATGGCCGGCATCGTCATTGCCGCCGCGCCCATCGTCATCATCTACATCGTCTTCCAGCGGCGCATCGTCAACGGTATCGCCACCGGCGCCGTCAAGGGTTGAATACCATGCATCAGATCGAATTGAACAATGTTTCCAAGGCTTTCGGCGCGACCAAGGTGATCCACGGCGTGTCGATGGCGATCGAAAAGGGTGAGTTCACCGTCTTCGTCGGCCCATCCGGCTGCGGCAAGTCGACCCTGCTCCGGATGATCGCCGGCCTCGAGGAAATCACCGGCGGCGACCTGATGATCGGCGGCCAGCGGATGAACGATCGCGAACCATCCGAACGCGGCGTCGCCATGGTCTTCCAGTCCTACGCGCTCTATCCGCACATGACCGTGTTCGAGAATATGAGTTTTGGCTTGCGCATGGCCAAGGCCCCGAAGGCCGAGATCGATGCCAAGGTCAACCGCGCCGCCGAAATCCTGCAACTCTCCGCACTTCTCGACCGCAAGCCGGCCGCTCTTTCCGGCGGCCAGCGCCAGCGCGTTGCCATCGGCCGCGCCATCGTCCGCAACCCGGATGTCTTCCTGTTCGACGAGCCGCTTTCCAATCTCGACGCCGAACTGCGCGTCCAGACCCGGGTCGAGATCGCCAAGCTGCACCAGACGCTCGGCAATACCATCATCTACGTCACCCACGACCAGACCGAAGCGATGACTTTGGCCAACAAGATCGTCGTGCTGCGCGCCGGACAGGTCGAACAGATCGGCTCACCTGTCGATCTCTACGACGACCCGGACAATGAATTCGTCGCCGGCTTCATCGGCTCGCCGCGGATGAATTTCTTCAACGCCACGGTTTCTGCGGATGGCAACCAGCTCACCTTTGGCGGCATTTCCCTCCCCTCCCCTCGCCTCACCGACACATTGAAACCGGGCGATACTTTCCGCGTCGGCATCCGTCCCGAACATCTCGATGAGCAGGACGGTATCGGCTTGACGGCCTCGGCCGAGGTGATCGAGCATCTTGGCTCGACCGCCTATATCCATGCCACCCTCTCCTCGGGAGAGGTGGTGGTGGCGGAAAAACGCCGAACCCAGGCCAAGCCCGGCGAGACGGTCAGTCTGCGCTTCGACCCCGCCCAGGCGCGCTATTTCGACCGCAGCGGCAAGCGTCTACGCTGAGCGACGGCGATCCATGAACGCCGTGAATCGGTCGGCTCGGATCGATTCAAACTTGTCGTTGGACGAGAGTCAGCGCAATTGCGACTCTGCTCTTCATGACGACACGAGCACATTCCCCGATCTACATGGAACGCAGGGACCCCGCCCACAACATGGCACGGTTTTATGCACTGGAATTCGAAACCGATCTCTTCGGCGGCATCTGCGCCGTGCGCCGCTGGGGCCGGATCGGATCATTTGGCCGGCAACTTTCCTCCCTCTGCCCTACCCCGGAAGCAGCGCTCGCCGAGATCGAGCAGCGCGCGGCGGGAAAACGCCGGCGCGGCTATCGGGATTGCTGAAACCTGGATGCCGCAGCTACTTGCCATTCCAGCGGCGAATGACTGGTTCCGTCAAATCGTGCTCATAGCCCAGCACGCTAATGCTCGTCGTATCGAGGACGAAATGTGTCCCGCCCTCCGGCGGCAGGCCGAGCCAGCGGGCGCCGAACACTCTCAGGAAATGCGCGCTGGAAAAGATCAGCAGCGTCGCGTTGACGGCACGGACCCGGGCGATGACCGCATCCGCTCTCACCCCGACATCCGCCGCGGTCTCGCCATTGGGGCAGCCATCGCGGAAAAGCTGCCAACCCGGACGGGTGGCGTGGATTTCCTTGGTGGTCACGCCTTCGTAGTCGCCGTAATTCCACTCGGCGAGATCGGGATCGACCACACGCCTGTCACCGAAGCCGGCGAGTTCGCAGGTCCGCCGCGCCCGCTCGGACGGGCTTGTCCAGACCGTGGCGAAGGCGATCTGCGGCAGGCGTCCGGCCACCTGCCGGGCCGCCTCTTCACCGGCTTTGGTCAGGGGAATGTCGCTGCGGCCTGTATGTCTGCCAGCCACGGCCCATTCCGTCTCGCCATGGCGGACTAGGTAGATTTCCGGATATGCACTCATTCTGCCCCACCTTTGGCCGCATCGCTTTTGTCCCGTTGAAACGGTGGTTCAGGCCGCCTTCTCGAGGTCCTGATTCCATTCGCCCTTGGCGGCGAGGCTGTTCATTTTGGCGCGATGCGCGAAGGCGCGCTGGCCGGCGGCGACATTTTCCGCTTTGCCATTCCAGGCCTGCAATGCATCGTCCTGCAGTGCTCGGCCATAGGAGAAGGTCACGGCCCATGGCAGCTTGCGACCGGCGTTGATGGCCGAGAGATGTGCTGTGGCCTGCTGCGGCGTCTGGCCGCCGGAGAGGAAGCCAATGCCAGGTACGGCGGCGGGCACTGTTTCCTTCAGTACCTTGACGGTGCGTTCCGCCACTTCCTCGACCGAGGCCTTCAGCACCTTCTTGCCATCCGACACCATGCTCGGCTTGAGGATCATGCCTTCGAGATTGATCCGCTCTTCGTTCAGCGCCTCGAAAACGATCTGCAACACCCAGCGCGTCACCGTCTCACTGCGGTCGATGCTGTGCGTACCCGGTTCGCCGTCCATCAGTACTTCCGGCTCGACGATCGGCACGATCTGCGCCTCCTGGCAGAGCGCGGCATAACGGGCGAGCGCATGGGCGTTGGCGCGGATCGCACCGTAGCTCGGCAAGCTGTCGGAAATGGCGATCACGCCGCGCCATTTGGCGAAGCGGGCGCCGGCATCATAATATTTCTTCAGGCGTTCACGCAGACCATCAAGGCCCTCCGTCACCGTCTCGGCCGGAAAGCTGGCCATCGGCTTGGCGCCGGTATCGACCTTGATGCCGGGAACGGCATCGGCGGCGCGGATGATGTCGGCCAGCGGTGTGCCGTCGGCCGCTCTCTGGAACAGCGTCTCCTCATACAGGATGACGCCCGATATGTAATCCCGCATCGCCTCATTGCTGCGGAACAGCATTTCGCGATAGTCGCGCCGACTCTCTTCGGTCGAAGCGAGGCTGATCTTGTCGAAGCGCTTGGCGATCGTTGCCGTGGATTCGTCGGCTGCGAGCAGGCCCTTGCCGCTCGCCACCATCTTCTCAGCGATGTCTTCAAGGCGTTCGCTCATCGTCGTTCTCCTCGCTAGATCCTCCCGGCCGCGAAGGGCCATGATCGAGAACCTGATCGTCCGATTGAGCATTGTCAAGCGGCGCCATATCGGCAAGATTGGGTGCGAGGAGAGAGGCCGGATGGCGGTTATCCAAGCCGCCCGACGCCCTGAATCTGGAAGGAAGATGCCGCTCATGACGATTGAACGATCCGACACGATGGTGCTCTTCGGGGCCACCGGCGACCTCGCGCGCAAGAAGATTTTTCCTGCCCTCTATTCCATGGTGGCGCGCAACCATCTCAGCGAACCGGTCATCGGGGTGGCGCTCGAAGATTGGGACGTGTCGCAGCTGCAAGCCCGCGCCCGCGAAAGCATCACCCAGGCGCTCGGCACGATTGACGAGGCGGTTTTCGCCAAGCTGGCCGGATTGCTGCGCTATGTCGGCGGCGACTACCGCCTGCAATCGACCTTCGACAAATTGAAGGACGAGCTCGGTTCCGCCCGCCATCCGCTCTATTATCTCGCCGTGCCGCCTTCCATGTTCGAGCCGGTCGTCCAGGGTCTCGAACAATCCAATGCCGCCGCAGGCGCCAAGCTGATGGTGGAAAAGCCGTTCGGCCGCGACCTGCAATCGGCGCGCTGGCTCAATCGCGTCCTGCATATCGCCTTCGATGAACACTCGATCTACCGGATCGACCACTATCTCGGCAAGGAAGCGATCCAGAACCTCATCTATTTCCGCTTCGCCAATTCCTTTCTCGAGCCGATGTGGAATCGCAACTATATCGAGAGCGTGCAGATCACCATGGCCGAGGATTTCGGCGTCCAGGGCCGTGGGCGCTTCTATGACGAAGTCGGGGCGATCCGCGACGTCATCCAGAACCACCTGCTCAACATTCTGCTGCTGCTCGCCATGGAGCCGCCGGCCACGAGTTCGGCAGACGACCTGATCGACGAGAAGGTACAGGTGCTGAAATCCATCCGCACCCTCACCAAGGACGATGTCGTGCGCGGTCAGTTCAACGGTTACCTGCAAGAGCCCGGTGTCGCCCCGAGTTCGCCGGTGGAAACTTTTGCCGCCGTCCGCTTCTTCGTCGATACCTGGCGCTGGCAGGGCGTGCCCTTCTTCATCCGCGCCGGCAAGAACCTGCCGGTGCGCGCCACCGAGGTCGTGTTGCGGCTGAAACTGCCACCGCTCGGCATTTTCGAGGACTTGAAGCCCGAGCATGCGAACTATGTTCGCTTCGGCATCAGCCCCCAGGTGTCGATCGGCATTGGCGCCCGCCGCAAGGCCGCCGGCGACGCTATGATCGGCGAGCAGGTGGAATTGAGCGCCGTCGATGACGCGACGGGGGACATGGACCCTTATGAGCGGCTGATCGGCGATGCCATGAACGGCAATAGCCAGCTGTTCACCCGCCAGGATGCCAGCGAGATCGCCTGGCGGATCGTCGGCCCGGTGCTCGACGACAAGACGCCGCCGGCAATCTACGAGCCGGGAACCTGGGGACCTGCCGAGGCCATGGCCGGCTTTGGTCCGCCGAGCGGCTGGGTCAATCCGGTTGGTTGATCAAACGAAAGCGGCCTTGCGAACATTTTTCGCAAGGCCGCATCGTCATTAGCTTGGGAGCGGCGAGCCGACCCGAGGGGCAAACTCAGGTGTTCAGGCAGCGGCCAATTCGACAACGTTCAATTCGACATTGATATTGCCGCGCGTCGCCTTGGAATAGGGGCAGGTCTGGTGGGCTTCTTCGACCAGGGTCCGTGCCAGCTCGGATTCAATGCCGGGCATGCTGACATTGAGGCGCGCCTGGAGGAAATAGGCGCCGTCGGTCATGCCGAGATCCACTTCGGCATCGACGGCGAGATCGGCGGGCAGCTTGACCTTGCGCTTGGCGGCGGCCAGGCCGATGGCACCGATGAAGCAGGCCGACCAGCCGGCGGCGAACAGCTGTTCCGGATTGGTGCCGGCATGGGCGCTGCCGGGAGGCGAGAGCCTGACGTCGAGCTGGCCGTCGCTGCTCTGCGAGGCGCCGTCGCGACCGCCGGTGGTGTGGGTGTGAGCGGTGTAGAGAACCTTGTCGATCTTGGTCATGATAGTCACTCCGTTGTTTGTCGCAGTCGCGACGTGTTTGACGAGGTGGGTTTTGACGGATCGACGTATCCGGGATGTGTGCAAAAGCGGGAGAATTGTATCAGAGCGTAGCAGCGGCCGGATGCGACACGCGGCAATACAATTTGCCGCGTTTTATGAGCTCACGGGATGACGACTTCCGCCGCAAGGCCGCCACCCTCGCGATTGTACAGCCGCACAGAACCGCCGATGGCAGCGGCCAATTGCTGCGCGATCGCTAGGCCGAGGCCGCTGCCGCCGGTCTCGCGGTTGCGGGATTGTTCGACCCTGTAGAAGGGCTGCATGGCGGCCTCCAGCTGGTCGTCCGGAATGCCCGGCCCGCGATCCATCACCGTGATGACGACAGCGGTTTCGCCGCGGCGCTCCATGCTGATCTCGGCTGCGCCGGCAAATTTCAGCGCATTGTCGATGAAGTTCGTCAGGATGCGCCGCAAGGCATGCGGCTTAGTCTGCACCTTGCTCTCGACCGTGCCGATGACGCTGACGGCTTTGCCCATGTCCTGGTAGTCATAGGCCATGCTTTCGACGAAGGAGGCGATATCGATGCGCGACACCTTTTCGGCATTGCCATGGGCGCTACGGGCATAGGCGATGCCGTCCTGCACCAGCCGCTCGATCTCGCCGAGATCGTGGACCAGCTTGTCCTTTTCCGGCGAGTCGTCGGCCATGTCGGCGCGCAGCCGCATGCGGGTGATTGGCGTCTGCAGGTCATGCGAGATCGCGGCAAGGATCTGCACCCGCTCTTCGAGATAATGCGTGATCCGGTCGCGCATGGCGTTGAAGGCGCGGGCGGCATGCGCGACCTCGCTTGGACCCTTTTCGCTCAATGGCACCGTTTTCCTGTTCGGATCGAGCGCATCGGCGGCGGCAGCAAGATCGGCCAAGGGCCGGATCGCCTGGCGGACCGCGAACCAGGTGCAGAGCACCAGAAGCAGCATCTGGATCGCCAGCACGTAAGGCAGCCAGTCGGCGATCGGCATGACGCCGCGCGGCGTGACGTCGATGGTCAGCGGCGTGCCGTCGCTCAATTTCAGATGTGCCTGCATGCGCTTGCCGTCGCCGGGGATGGATTCGATCGTCAGCGGGAATTGATGTCCCGCCGCTTCCTCGATCTTGGCGGCAATCTCCCTGCCATGTGGCGAAAGGTCCGGGACGCCGGGCAGACCAGTGCTGAGTTCCAGGTGATAATTGCCGCGGCTCAGCCGGTCGAGCAGGTCGACGCGCTGATTAGCCGGCAGCCGGTCCAGTACGGCAATCGAGGTGGCGACATCGGTCTCCAGCGTGTTGAGCATCACTTCCTTGGCCGACATATAGCGCTCGGTGAGCAGCACGGTGAAGGACAGGCCATAGGCGATCGCCAGCCCGACCAGCAGGATGATAAAAAGCCGAGCTCTGATTGTGCTCGGCCAAAGCAGCATGGACGTAGGAAGAGTGGCGGCCGTCATTGCCTCGGCTCCGAAATTTCGACAGGCACGGCAAACACATAGCCCTCGCTGCGCACCGTCTTGATATAGGCGGACTCGCGCGCATCGTCGCCAAGCCGCTGGCGCAGGCGGCTGACGAGCAGGTCGATCGAGCGATCGAAAATTTCGGCGTCGCGGCCCTGGGTCAGGTTGAGCAACTGATCGCGGTTGAGCACCCGCTGCGGATGATCGATGAAGACGCGCAGCAGCCGGTATTCGGCGCCGCTCAGGGCGACCTCGGTGCCCTCTTTGTCGAGCAGGTGGCGGCCAACCGTATCTAGGCGCCAATCGCCGAATGTCAGGATCTGGCCGGCTTCGGTGATCTGCAGGTTGGGCGGCAGCATGCGGGTGCGGCGAAGCACCGCCTTGATGCGCGCCAGCAGTTCGCGCGCGGCAAACGGTTTCGGCAGGTAATCGTCGGCGCCCATTTCGAGCCCGATGATCCGGTCCATCTCGTCGCTGCGGGCGGTCAGCATCAAGATCGGCGTCGTCTTGTGCTTGCCGGCGCGAAGTTCGCGGCAGAGCACCAGGCCGTCATCGCCCGGCATCATCACGTCGAGCACGATCAGGTCGACGCTGTTGGCTTCCAAAAATTTGCGCATCTGGCGGCCGTCAGCAGCGACGGTTGTCGTGAGCCCGTTCTTGGTCAGGTAAGTGGAGACCAGTTCGCGGATTTCGCGATCGTCGTCGACGATCAGGACATGGTCGACATGTTCCATTTTTCTGCTTTCGGTTCTGCTCTGTCTGACATGGGCGGGCGACCCGCATAGAGGTAATGCCGACGGCCGCGAAGCGCAAATCCGCTTCGCGGGGTCGCGCCGTTCGAGCTCTATCTTACATCCGATCGACGTCGATGATCGCCTGGGCAAAGGCCTCCGGCGCTTCCTGCGGCAGGTTGTGGCCGATGCCACCGGTGATGGTGCGGTGCTGGTACTTGCCGGAGAACTTGCCGGCATAGGCCCTGGGGTCCGGATGCGGCGCGCCGTTCTGGTCGCCTTCCAGCGTGATCGTCGGGATCGAAATCAGTGGTCCCTTGGCAAGCTTTTCCTCGAATGCATAGAAGCGGGCTTCGCCTTCCACCAAGCCGAGCCGCCAGCGATAGTTATGGATGGTGATCGCGACATGGTCGGGGTTGTCGAACGCCGTGGCCGAACGCTGGAAGGTCGCGTCGTCGAAGTGCCAGGTCGGCGAGGCCGTCTCCCAGATCAGCCGGGCGAAGTCGTGGGTATGTTCCTGGTAACCCAGCCGGCCGCGCTCGGTGGCGAAATAGAACTGGTACCACCAGGCCTGCTCGGCCTTGGGCGGCAGCGGCTTCTTGTTGACCTCCTGACTGCCGATCAGATAGCCGCTGACGGAAACCAGCGCCTTACAGCGCTCCGGCCAGAGGGTTGCCATGATGTCGGCGGTACGCGCGCCCCAGTCATACCCGCCGATGACGGCCTTCTGGATGCCGAGCGCGTCCATCAGTGCGATCATGTCGACGGCGAGCGCCGATTGCTGGCCGTTGCGCAGGGTGTCGGCCGAAAGAAAGCGGGTGGTGCCGTAGCCGCGCAGATAGGGAACGATGACGCGATAGCCTGAGGATGCAAGGATGGGCGCGACATCGACATAGCTATGAATGTCATAGGGCCAGCCGTGCAGCAGCAGGACCACCGGCTTGTTGCCCGCGCCGGCCTCGGCATAGCCGATTTCGAGATCGCCGGCCTTGATGCTCTTCATCGACTCGAAGGAGGTGTGCCTGACGACCTTTTTGGCCGGCGTGGCGTTCGCTGCGAGCTTCTGCGTTGCTGCGCGAACCGGGTCGGCAAAGCCGAACTCCACGGCGACGGCGGTCATTGCGGCCATGCCGAACAGGCGGCGGCGTCCGAGGTTGATTTCATCAGGCATTGGTCTCTCTCCAAATGGTGTTGATCATGGTGAGGAGAAAACAGCCGGCATGTATCGGCGATATTTCAGATGCGGGCTGAATTGTATCAGACTGTAGCCTCAGCCTCAGCCTGCTACATTCCCTTACATTTCCCCCTGTTGCCGGACACATCCGGGATACGCGGCGGCCGCCAAATGCATCTCGTTGATGGCGGTGACCAATCGCCGTCCAGAACCCGATCAACGGTTTCAAAGGAAACGATGATGACGCTTATTGTCATTGCCTATCTAGGCGGCGCGCTGACGATTTTCAGCCCCTGCATTCTCCCCATCCTTCCCTTCGTGTTTGCCCGGGCGGGGCAGCACTTTGCGAAAAGCACTCTGCCGATGCTGGTCGGCATGGCAATCACCTTTGCCGCGGTCGCCACCCTTGCTGCGGTCGGCGGCAGCTGGGCGTTGCATGCCAATGAATATGGCCGTTTCGCCGCACTTCTGCTGCTGGCGCTGTTCGGCCTCAGCCTGCTGTCGCCTCAGGTGTCGAGCTGGCTGTCGCGGCCGGTCGTCGAATTCGGCAACCGGCTGACCCGCGCCGCCGGCACTGCGGCAGCGCCCACTGTCGCGAGCTCGTTCATCCTTGGCGTGGCGACTGGCCTGCTCTGGGCGCCCTGCGCCGGCCCGATCCTCGGTCTGGTGCTGACGGGTGCTGCGCTGCAAGGCGCCAATCTGGGTACGACCTTGCTGCTGCTTGCCTATGCTGCCGGCGCGGCGAGTTCGCTCGCCATCGCCCTTCTCGTCGGCGGCAAGGTGTTTTCCGCTATGAAGCGCTCGCTCAATGTCAGTGAACGCATTCGCCAGGGCCTCGGTGTTGCGGTGCTGGCCGGCGTGGCGGTGGTCGCGACCGGTCTCGACACCGGCCTGCTCGCCCGGCTCTCCTACACCAGCACGTCGTCCTTCGAACAGGCGGTGCTCGACCGGTTCAATACCAGCCGCCCGCATGCTTCCGACGTTGCCAGCAATGACCGGATGATCGGCTCAACCGACCCGAAGGCTCCCTTCGTCAGTGAGCTGCCGGTGGAAGGCATCGCTCCTTCGCTCAATGGTGCCGTGACCTGGCTAAATTCCAAGCCCCTGACGCAGGCTCAATTGAAGGGCAAGGTCGTGCTCGTCGATTTCTGGACCTATTCCTGCATCAACTGCATCCGTACCATTCCCTATGTCAAAGCCTGGGCGGAAAAGTATGCGGATCAAGGCCTCGTCGTGATCGGCGTCCATGCCCCGGAATTCGCCTTCGAGAAGAATGTCGACAATGTTCGCAAGGCGATTGCCGATTTCAAAATCGGCTATCCGGTGGCCATCGACAACGATTACCGCATCTGGCGCGCCTTCGATAACAACTACTGGCCGGCGCATTATCTGATCGATGCCAAGGGTCGCATCCGCTACCACAATTTCGGCGAAGGCAATTATGCTGAGACAGAACAGGCGATCCAGGACCTGTTGCATGAATCCGGCGGCAAGATGCAGGTTAACGCCCCCGTCGACCCGAATGCCGGGGGCATCGAAGCCGCGCCCGATTTCGCCGATGTCCGCTCCGGCGAGACCTACATCGGCTATGACAAGGCGACGGGCTTTGCCTCGCCGGAAAACGTCCAGGCGGATGCAGCGCGCGATTATTCGATCGCCGAGCCGGGCTTGAACGAATGGGGCCTCTCCGGCACCTGGACGATCGGGGCGGAAAAGGCGGATCTCGACAAGGCCAATGGCGCGATCCGTTACCGCTTCAGCGCCCGCGACCTGCATCTGGTCCTCGGTCCGGGCTCGAACGGCAAGCCGATCCGCTTCCGTGTGACCGTGGACGGCAAGGCACCCGGCGAAAATCATGGCGCCGATACGGACGCCCAGGGTTTTGGCACGGTGACCGCGACACGGCTCTATCAGCTCGTCCGTCAAGCCGGTGACGTCCAGGCCCGCAATTTCGAAATCCAGTTCCTCGACCCCGGTGTCGAAGCCTACGCCTTCACCTTCGGCTGACAGATCGGTCAATACCGGCAGCAATCCAACTTAAATCCAAGCAAAGGAGCACGTCCATGTCCAAGATCCTCTCGACCTTCGCACTCGCCTTTTTCACCAGCGCCATCGCCTTTGCAGCCCAGGCGGCGGAGATCAAGAACATAGTCATCGTCCATGGTGCGCTGGCCGACGGTTCCGGCTGGCGCAAGGCGACCGAGATTCTCGAAAAGCGCGGCTATAACGTCACTGTCGTCCAGGAGCCGATCACGTCGCTGGCCGATGACGTTGCCGCGACCAAGCGCGTGCTCGACCTGCAGGATGGCCCGGCGCTGCTTGTCGGCCATAGCTATGGCGGCATGGTGATCACCGAGGCGGGCAAGGACCCCAAAGTAGCTGGCCTTGTCTATGTCGCGGCCTTCGAACCGGAGAAGGGTGAGAGCCTGGCCGCGCTTGCCGGCACCAAGCCGGCGGCCGGCAAGAGCATCAAGCAAACCAAGGACGGCAAATATCTCTATCTCGACCCCGCCGCCTTCGCCCAGGATTTTGCCGCCGACCTGCCCAAGGACGAGGCTGCCTTCCTGGCGAATTCACAGGTCTTCGCTTCGGTCGATGCCTTCTCGGCCAAGGTCGGCGATCCTGCCTGGCGGACGAAGAAGAGCTGGGCGATCGTGGCGACCGAGGACCGCTCGATCAATCCGGACCTCGAACGCACAATGGCCAAGCGCGCCGGCAGCAAAGTGACGGAGATCAAGGCTAGCCATGCCGTCTTCACGTCACAGCCGCAGAAGGTGGCGGATGTCATTGTTGAAGCAGCGAAGACCGCTGAAAAGTAAGCCGGCTACCCGCCGCTGTTCATGCACTGCCCCGGCGCCTCAATATTTGGGCCGCCGGGGCCGCTTCCATATTATTCAGTCGGCGCGGGTCAGGGCAGCGCGACATATCCCACGCAATAGCTTTGTGCGCTGCCCTCTGTCTTCGGCAGGGTCTGCCAAAGACGAAACTGCACCATTGTCCAAGCGGTAGGATCGAAGGCGGCGACCGCTGCTACGGCGCCCCGATCGGCAGCCTCCCGGGCTTCTCCCTCTGCTTGCTGTCGAAGTGCGGCCAGATCGGCATGTGGTTTTATCGGAATCTCCCGGCGGGTTGCGAATTTCGCCGCTCGCAAATCCGCGCCGAGTTCTGCACGCCAGACCGACCAGGTCCGCACGACCGGCCATCCGAAATCCCCCGACAGGACCGCAAAACCCGGCCCGCAAAGGAAATCGTTCATGCCTTCCGGCTGGTCCCAGAGATAGAACGGCGCATAAAGATTTTCAGAGCTGGCAAGAGCGCCGTCCCGCTTCCGGGCAGTGAGATAGGCCTTGAAGCGGAGATGCGGGAAACCATCGAGCGCCGGTCCCTTGTCACGGATGCGGCGGTCGATGATGGTCATGTCATAATCCGCGGGCAAGGCGATGCTGTATTGCATGGCAATCATGATTGTCCTCCGATCTCTTCGACGGGTTCCATGGACCGCTGTCCCATCCTTTACGGGTTGGATGCTGACATAGCTGAACGGGCTTTTTGGGCTCGCGCCGTGCCAATGACGCTCTTCTGGCGCGAACCAGATGCTATCGCCGGCGTGCACCTCCGTCACCTCGCCGCCATCGCGCTGGACCAGGCCGATCCCGTCGAGCACGAACAGCAGCTGACCCCGCGGATGCGTGTGCCAATGGGTGATCGTACCCGGTTCGACAAAGGCGCGCATCGCCGTCATCTCCCCTTCCCTTCTGCTCGATAGCAGCATCTGGACGAGAAACGGTGCCGTTGCCACGCCATCCGGTGCGCGGACGATGTCACTGCCGGCGCGCTTGATTGTCATGGCCGGCGGGCAGGCATCCGCCATCTCGAACGGATTGCTCATGCGCCCCTCCCCTCCCCCGGTTGAGCAGCCGAGACGCCCGAGGCGAAGGACCAATCCTCGAAAGTCGAGTTGGCGATTATGACCATGACATCCTCCGGCCGAATGCCGGGCGCCGCGGCCAGAAGATCGACAAGCCGGCGATAAAAGCGGCGCTTGGTCTCGTCGGTCCGCGCTTTGCCGGTGGTGATGTGGAAAAGGATGAAATTGTCGGAACGGGGACCGCCGCGATAGTTGCGGTCGAAGATCAATTCCTCCGGCTGATGCTGGTGGATCGCAACAAAATGATCGTGCTCCGGCACGTCGAAGCATTCGACGAGCGCGCGATCAAGACTGTCGGTCACCGACTTGAGATAATCCCGGCTCTTGCCGGCCAGGAGCGAGATGCGGGCAAAGGGCATGGTTTTTCTCCCTTGAGCATGATTGACAGGCCCATTTTGACGCGACATGATCATTCTGAAAATCGGATAATTCAGGACTGTAAATCCTGATTTTCGGGATGAATATCATGCGCCTGACAAATCTCGATATGGATGCGCTGCGCAGCTTCGTGGCCGGCATGGACACGGGTTCGTTCGCGCGGGCGGCGGATCGTCTCGGCCGGTCGACATCGGCTGTGAGTGCGCAACTCAAGAAACTGGAGATGCAGGCGGCTGTGTCGCTGGTTCGTAAATCCGGCCGCGGACTGGCGCTGACGGATGGCGGCGAGGTGCTGCTCGCCTATGCAAGGCGCATGCTCGACCTCAACGACCAGGCGATCAACGCCGTGCGCGGCGTCGAGCTGGAGGGCTGGATAAGGCTCGGCCTGCAGGAGGATTTCGGTGAAACCGTGCTGCCGCGCGTCCTCGGCCGTTTCGCCCGCGCCCACCCGAAGGTGAAGATCGAAGGCCGGATCGCCCGCAATGCCGAATTGATCGAGAAGATCGCATCCGGCCAGCTCGACCTCGCGCTGGCATGGGACGACGGAAGCCTATCGTCGACGGCGCAGCCCCTCGCGGCACTGCCGCTCGCTTGGCTGGGATCGGCCGACAACGACGTGGCGTGGAGCTGCGCAAGTGGGGAGCTATTGCCGCTCGTGGCATTGGAAGCGCCCTGCATGTTGCGCACCATTGCCTGCAACGTGCTCGACCGGGCGGGCATCCCCTGGCGCATCGCCTTCGTCAGTCCCAGTCTCGGCGGCCTATGGGCGGCGACCGCTGCGGGATTGGGCATCGCGCTCCGCACATCCGTCGGCAAGCCATCATCGGTGCGATTGCTCGAACCCGCTCTTCACGGCCTGCCGAAATTATCGTCGCTTGGATTGGTGCTTCACCGACCGAGCAAAGAGGTCAGCCCGATTGCCGAACATCTTGCTTCCATCATCCGCCAGTCGCTCAACGAGACGCTGCCGCAGGAATGGCTTCGGCACTGATTCCGAAGTGAGTGCCATTGCAAGTGTGGTGCCTGACGCAAAGTTGCATATCAAGGCCGCGTCAATGGATGTTCAGCGGAGAGGCTGTATCCGCGAGACGAGCTTGTCGACGCTTGCCTCTATGCCATCGGCGTTTTCAAACCGAACCACGCGGACTTTGCTGTCACGTTCCACGGATACGGCGATCTTTTCGAACCGTGAAGCCATCTCGTCGATCTGGTGTGGCGTGATTTCCTGCTCGTAGCTACGGCCCCGCCGCTTGATCCGTTCGAGAACGATGCCGTCGGGAGCCTCGACGATGATCAGCATGTCTGGCCGAGGTGTTTCGGCCCCTGCCAGGTGGGCGAATTCCCTCAGGATCTTGAAGTCGGACGCATTGAGATTGGCGCGGCCGAAATATTCTATCTTGTGCAAATCCCAGTCGGCGACGATGAGCTGGTTTGACTGTTCCAGCGCCCGTTTCATATCGCCAAGCTGGCGCAGGCGATGAAACAGGAATTCCATCTCTGTGGCCAGGGCATCCTTGCTCGCGACCGTCAGGAAGCGGCTGACCTTCTCGATCGGGTCGGCGAAAAAACGCGCACCGAGCCGATTCGAGAGCCCCTCCGCCAGGGTTGTCTTTCCTACGCCGATAGGACCTTCGAATGCGATGAACATGCCCGCCTAACATCGCCAGCAAAATGAATTGCATGAGGGGTTATCATTCCGGCCGATGCCCGGCAAGAGATGGGAGAGCCTGTCGATGTCCAGCGAGACCCTTGGAACCCCGCCTTGATGTGTAGGGGAAGGCCGCTTCCTCGTTTCGATTATGTCATTCGGTTTAGCCGCCCATGCCTCAATTCCGTAAATGATTAGAAAAACCTCCTGCAATTTTAAAAATCACTTAAAAAATAAAATCTATAAAATTAGTGTTTTATATGACAGTCTTCCTGTGTAGATTGCGAATGCCTGCTTCGATCGAGGCGGACGTCCAGTGGTCAGCATATGGAGGTCGTTGATGAAGAGACAGATCAAGCTCGGCGCATTCCTTCCCGGCGGCGGCCAGCATATTGCATCCTGGCGCCATCCCGACCAACCGGTCGATGGGGCGACGAATTTCAAATTCCATGTCGAACTGGCGCAGGCGGCAGAACGCGGTCTCTTCGACGCCTATTTCCTGGCCGATGGGCTGGCGGTCGCCTTCGGCGGCGGCATCGAGGGCGGCAATGCGCGGGTGGTGGGCTTCGAACCGGTCACGCTGTTTTCAGCGCTGGCGCCGTTCACCAAAAATCTCGGTTTCATCGCGACCTCGTCGACCACCTACGAGGAGCCCTATTCCGTCGCGCGCAAATTCGCCTCGCTCGACCTGATCTCCGGCGGTCGTGCCGGCTGGAATGTCGTCACCACGGCGACGGACTCTGCGGCGCGGAACTTCAATCGCGAACAGCAATTGCCGCATGCAGCCCGATACAGGCGGGCCGCCGAACATGTCGACGTCGTCAAGAAGCTCTGGGAAAGTTTCGAGGACGATGCATTCCTCCGCGATCGCGACAGCGGCGTCTATTTCGACGTGGACAAGGTGCATCGTACAGACCATCGCGGCGAGCATTTTTTCGTGGAAGGCCCGCTGAATGTGCCGCGTTCGCCGCAGGGCCATCCTGTCATCGTCCAAGCGGGACAATCGGACGATGGGCGCGGCCTCGCCGCGGCAACCGCCGAAGTGATCTTCACGGCGCATCAGAAGCTCGACACCGCGCGGGAATTCTATCGCGACATCAAGGCGCGTGCGCGCGGCCTCGGCCGCGATCCGTCGCATGTTCTGGTCATGCCTGGCGTCTCGCCATTCGTCGGGCGCACAACGGCGGAAGCGCGCGAGAAATATGAGCGCCTGACGAGCCTCATCATTGAGGAGGACGGACTGGCGCTGATCAATGGATTGAGCGGCGGTGAGCTCGATCTTGCCGGCGCCGATCTCGATGGCCCGTTGCCGCCCGCACCGCCGACGGAAGGTATGAAGAGCCGTCAGGAGCTGATCCGCCGCATCGCCGACGAAAACAATTTCTCCATCCGGCAGCTCTATCAGTGGATCGCCTCGGCGCGCGGCCATTTCACCATTGTCGGTTCTGCTGTGGAGATTGCCGACATGCTGCAGGAATGGTTCGAGAACGAGGGCGCCGACGGATTCAATATCCTGCCGCCCTGGCTCCCCACCGGTCTCAACGACTTCGTCGATCTGGTCATTCCCGAACTGCAGCGCCGCGGCCTGTTCCGCACCGCCTATGAGGGCACGACACTCAGGCAAAATCTTGGCCTGCCCTTTCCCGAGACCCGCTGGCGCACCGCCTATACTGAAGCTGCCGAGTAATCGACACCCTCAAACGGAGGAAAGTGCATGGCAATCGAGACCGAACAGCAAGTCATCCTGCCAGGCTATGGCGCAACGCCGTTCTGGTTCAGTGGCCTAGTCAGGAATGCGCTGGCGATCCTCGGCAATTTTTTGTCCCGCTATGGATTGCTCATCGCCTTTGCGCTGCTCTGGGAGGTGGCGCCTCTGCTTCGCTGGGTGAATCCGGCGGTGTTTTCGCCACTGCACGCCATCCTGATCGCACTTTGGAACGGCGTCACAACCGGCACCTTCGCCAGCGACATTGCGATCAGCTTGCAGCGGGCGGGGATCGCATATGGCGCTGCTATCGGGTTCGGCATCCCGCTCGGCCTGTTCATGGGGCAGATGCGGGTCATCGAGCGCAGCCTCGATCCGATCCTGCAACTTTTCCGCCAGACCTCGGCACTCGCGCTCTATCCGGTGTTCATCCTGTTCCTCGGCCTCGGCGAGACCTCGAAAATCTTCGTGATCTTCTGGGCGACGCTGTTTCCGATCCTTCTCTCCACCATTGGCGGGGTCAAGCAGGTCGATCCGAAGCTCATTGAAATGGCGCGTGTCTATGGTGCCCGGCGGCTCACCGTGTTCCGTCGCGTCGTGCTGCCCGCCGCGCTGCCGCAGATCTTCGTCGGCCTGCGGCTCAGCGCGACGACATCATTGCTCTTGCTGATCGCGGCGGAGATGATCGGTGCGAATTCCGGCGTCGGCTTCCAGGTGATGAACGCCCAATACAATTTCCAGATCCCGCTGATGTATGCGGCAATCCTGCTGCTGGCGCTTCTCGGACTGGCGGCCAATTTCGTCCTGCAGCGGCTCCAGGCCCGGCTCTGCCGCTGGTCGAGCGTCAAGGACTGAACGCCCGGCTCGTACCGAGGCGCAACTCAACCCATCAAACAACGGAGTTCAAGATGACGATTTCCCGCCGTACCTTCGGCCGCGCGGCCGCGCTCGCTGCCGGCCTCTTCCTGGCCGCTCCCGCCAGTCTCGCTTTTGCCGCCGAGCAGGAGCAGGTGACGATCCGCTATCTCGCCAGCCAGGGCGGTCTCTCTGCCCACGAACTCGCCGATGCACTCGGCTATTTCAAGGGCACGGGCATTACACTCAAGGATGTCGGCTATGCCCAGGGCGGCCCGGCATCGCTGTTTGCTCTGGCTTCGGGCGATGTCGAGCTTGGCGGTGCTGCAACGGCGGCCGTGCTGAATTCCATCGCCGGCGGTAATGATTTCGTCGCCGTCTATGCTTCAAACGGCATCAACAAGCAGACAGAGAGCATTTTCTACACGCTCCCGGGCAGCCCGATCAAATCGATCAAGGACATCGCCGGCAAGACGATCGCCGTCAACACGCTCGGCGCCCATCTCGACTATACAGTGCGTGAGGCGCTCCACTCGGTTGGCCTGCCGGAGAACGCCGCCAAGCTCGTCGTCGTGCCGGGTCCGCAGCTCGAACAGGTGTTGCGCTCGAAGCAGGTCGACATTTCCGCGTTCGGCTATTGGCAGAAGACGTTTGAGGGCGCGGCGCTGAAGAACGGGCCGATGCAGAAGATTTTTGGCGATACCGACGTGCTCGGCGAGATTGCCGGCGGTTTCACAGTCATGCGCCGTGACTGGATCAAGGAGCATCCGCAGGCAGCGAGGATCTTTGTCGAGAAGTCGCAGGCAGCGCTCGAATATGCCCGGCTCCATCCCGAAGAGACCAAGAAGGTAATCGCTAAGGTCCTTGCCTCTCGCAACGAGAATGCCGCTATTGCGCAATATTTCACCGGTTACGGCGTGCGTGAAGGCGGCAAGGCCGTGCCGCGCGATCTGCAGTTCTGGATCGACATTCTCGCGCGCGATGGCGTGCTGAAGCCCGGCCAGCTCAAGGCCGAGGATATTCTTTATGACCCGGCGAAATTCTCCACCGCGAGCAACTGAGGACGAGACCGATGGCTGTCGCTGAACTCACCACGCGCGGAGAGGTGACGATCCGCAATCTCTCGAAATCCTTTTCGATCAATGGCCGGCATCTGAGCGTGCTGCAGGCAGTCAGCAACCATATTCGCGCTGGCGAGAGCCTTGCGGTCGTGGGCGCCTCCGGCTCCGGCAAGACGACGCTGCTCAGGGTACTTGCCGGGCTCGAAGAGGCTGATCGGGGCGATGTGTTGATCGACGGCCAGCCTGTCCGCGGCGTGGGCACGGACCGCGCCGTGATTTTCCAGGAGCCGCGGCTGCTGCCGTGGCTCACTGTGCTCGACAATGTCGCCTTTCCGCTGCAGAATCGCGGGCTGGGCAAAGCGGAGGCGCGCAAGCGGGCGGAGCACTATGTCGAACTCGTCGGGCTCTCCGAGTTCACCGAAGCCCTGCCGTCACAGCTTTCGGGCGGCATGGCCCAGCGGGTCGGCATTGCCAGGGCGCTCGCGGTCAAGCCGGAAATCCTGCTTCTCGACGAGCCTTTCGGCGCGCTCGATGCCATGACCAAGATCACCATGCAGGAAGAGCTTTCCCGCATCTGGCGGGAGGAGAAGGTGACGATGATCCTCGTCACCCACGACCTCGAAGAGGCGGTCTTTCTCGCCGACCGGGTGCTGATCCTCTCCAAGGAGAAGGGCGGCCGGACACGTGAGATCGATATTGACCTGCCCCGCCCACGCAACCGCAGCGAGGCACGCTTCGTCAGGTTCCGCGAACAATTGCTGAATGAATTCGGGCTGCACTGAGCTTTCGAGAAGGAGAAGACCATGGCCAAGCGCAACGAACAGATGAGTCTCGGCGCCTTCCTCTTGTTTACCGGCCATCATCTTGCCGCCTGGCGACATCCTGGTGCTTCGGACAGCACGCAGTTCCGGGATTTCGCCGGATTTGCCCGGATCGCCGAGGAGGCCAAGTTCGACGCAGTGTTCCTGGCCGACGGGGTGAATGTGCGCGGGCAGAATACCGATGCCGCGAGCCGCAAGGCGCATTCCGGTTTCTACCCGTTCGAGCCGATCACGCTGCTGTCGGCGCTTTCCGCTGTCACCAGCCGCATCGGACTGGTTGCGACGGCATCCACCAGTTTCTCCGATCCCTACAATCTCGCTCGGCAATTCGCCTCTCTCGACCACCTGTCGGGCGGCCGGGCCGGCTGGAACCTTGTCACCTCGGCGGATCCCGGTTCGTCCTATAATTTCAGCCGCGATGCGATCATCGCCCATGCCGACCGCTATGAGCGCGCGGAAGAATTCGTCGACGTCGTCACCGGTCTCTGGGACACGAGCGACGATGATGCTTTCCTGCGCGACAGGGAAAGCGGCATCTATTTCGATCGCGAGAAGGTACGCCGCCTTGATCATCGCGGCACCTTCTTCCAGGTGCGGGGGCCGTTGAATATTCCTCGCGCGCCGCAAGGCCGCCCGGTCGTGGTACAGGCCGGATCGTCCGAGCCCGGCAAGGAGCTTGCAGCACGGACGGCCGAAGCGATTTTCACCGCCCAGCAGACGCTCGAAAGCTCCGTCGCCTTCTATAGTGACCTCAAGGGCCGGCTGGCAAAACACGGCCGGTCGACGGACGACGTCAAGATCCTGCCGGGTGTATTTCCCGTTGTCGGCCGGACGCGGCAGGAAGCTGACGACAAGTTCGAGTCGCTGCAGGCCTTGCTCGAGTCATCGGTGGGCCTCGACATGCTGGCGGAACTCGCCGGCGTCGAAGAAGTCCGCACGCTTCCTATCGATGCGCTGATTTCGCAGCTGCCCGAGACCGAGGGTGGCAAGAGCCGCCGAGCGCTTTTCCTTGAACTCGCCGCCCGGGAAAATCTGACTCTCCGCCAGCTCTACCAGCGTGTCGCCGGAGCACGTGGCCACTGGCAGGTGGTTGGCACGCCGGAGGAGGTTGCCGACCAGCTCGAAGAACGCTTCGTCAACTATGGCGCTGATGGCTTCAACATCATGTCGCCGGTTCTGCCTTGGGGACTCACGGACTTTGTCGAACTCGTCCTGCCGGAACTGCGTCGTCGCGGCCTGTTCCGTAGCGAATATCAGGGTTCGACACTGCGCGAGCATCTCGGCCTGAAGCGCCCCGCCCCCAAAATCCCTGCCCATGCCCTGGCGGCAGAATAGCAGCGCGCTTTTAGAACGACGATCTGATAGGCTGGGCGCCCGTAATGCCGGACGAACAGGAAATTTCATGTCGGATGCGTGGCTGGAAACGACAGGTATCAGAGTTCAGCGATGGACGATCGCGCCGGGCGCCCACTTTATTCCGGCGACGCCCTATCACCGCCTCGGCATTCATCTCGGCAAGCCAGTCAATGCCTCGTGCCGCTGTGATGATCAGCAGCATATCCGGGTCCAGTCGCATGGCGATATCGATATCGTGCCGGCAGGGTTGGACGGCGAATGGGAAGATGATGGCGAGTGCACGATCCTGCGGCTGTGGCTGACCCCGGCACTCCTGCATCGGGCTGCGGAGGATCTGGATCTCGATCCGGCTCGCGTCAGGCTGAAACCGAAATTTCAGCACAGGAATGCCCGGATCGAGCACATTGCGCTTGCGCTCGAGGCACAGTCCGACCCGGCCGGACGCCACGACAATCTGATTGCGGAAGGCCTGGCCAGGGCCTTGGCGCTGCAGCTGATCGGAAGCGAAGCCATCACGGCGAACATCCCCGGCGGGCAGACGCTCACATCTGGGCAGCGGCGTCGAATGGTCGAGTTCGTCGAAAGCCATCTGGAACAGGATCTGTCGCTGGAGCAACTAGCCCGCGTGGCAGGCGTCAGCGTCTCGCATCTCAAGGCGCTTTTCCCCCGGTCGTTCGGCCTTTCCGTGCATCAATATATCATCCGCCAGCGGGTCGAGCGGGCAAAGGCTTTGATCATTGCGGGACGGTTCCCCCTCAGCGAAATCGCGCTGATGGCGGGGTTTTCGCATCAAAGTCACATGGCGCGGATGATGAAGCGCGTTCTCGGCGTGACACCATCAGGGCTTTTGCGAGCGGTATCCTGATACTCACCCACCAATGATTTGGCTGTTTCTGCTATTGCCTGGCGGTTTCTGCGCGAAACCGACGGCGAAGCAGCGTTCATTGCGCGTTCTGGAAATATTGAGGAGACTGACGATGTTCACCATTCTTGGTGCAACCGGCAAGATCGGCCGAAGCACGATCTACGCGCTACGCAAAGCGGGAGCACCTGTGAAGGCGGTTGTTCGAAACCGCGCCACTGCCGGAGATCTTCAGGCCACGGGCTGCGAGATTGCTGTCGCCGATATCCGGGACAAAGGCGCTCTCACCGAAGCTCTGCGAGATTCCGAGGCGGTTCAAGTCATCTGCCCGGTAGATAGCCGTGCCGAACACGCCGAAGCCGAAATGCAGGCCGCCATCGTGGCTATCGCAGGGGCACTTGGCGCGGCTCGACCGCGCTCTGTCCTGGCGATTTCCGACTATGGTGCACATCTTGGGCAGGATACGGGCATCACAAGGCTGTTTCGCTACTTGGAGGATGATCTGGAAAAGATCGGTCTGCCGCTGACGATCCTGAGATCGGCAGAGCATATGGAAAATTGGGCACGCGTTGCAAAGCGCGCCATCGACACTGGAATACTGCCCAGCCTGCACGATCCGGTGACGAAGAAATTTCCGACGATATCTGCATCCGATGTCGGCGTGATTGCTGCAGACCTGCTGCTGTCGGCGGATCGAGATCTGCCGCTTCGCATCGTCCATGCAGAAGGTCCGGAGCGCCATAGCGCCGAGGACGTTGCCAACATTCTGCAGGAGATCGTCGGGCATGCGATCACAGCTCGGTCGCTTTCTCCGGCGGAGCGGATTCCAGCGCTCATCGCCGGCGGGATCAGCAGCAGCTATGCCGAATTGGTCGCTACCATGTTCAAGGTCCACAATGCAGGTTTGATCGATGTCGAGGCCGGGGTCGGACAGACGCGGTTGGGCACAACGCCGATGAAGGAGGTGCTTACCAGTCTGACGCTTCCGGCCGGTGGATGAGGAACTTCCAAATCTATATCGGCTTGGATGATGGAGCCGACCAGTACATCGAGAGCACCGTTGGCGAATGGCACCGGCGCTTATGACGGCCATTGCTCTCATCGAGACGCCGATCAAGCCCCCTCCCCTCCCCTTGCAAGGACGCTAACCAAGTCGGAATTGCCGCGGTCCTGCCGCGGCAGCTTGGTGCTGATCACTGACTGCATCCCGGTGTTCGCATGGCTCTGCTTACGGCCGCGAACCCGCGTTGATCAGGCGCCAATCCAGGGCATAGCGGCCGGAGCCGCTGGCGGCGGCCAAAAGCAGACCGGCGAAGAAGGTGAAGTGATCGATGAAGAAGCCGAATTCCGTCTGGTTGCCGCTCCAGCGGTTCGGGCCATGAAAGGCGAAGGCCAGGAAGATGACGTAGAGCGCAGCGAGCAGTGCTGCCTCGCTGAAGAATGCGCCACTGAAAAAGGCGAGCACCAGCAAGGCTTCGAAGATGGCGGCGAGCCAGGCGAGCGGCAGCGACAGAGGGAAGCCGGCTGAGGCGATATAGCCTGCCGTCGCGTGTATATCCATGAATTTGAAGCTGACCGCCATGAGGAAGACGCCGCCGAAAATGAGGCGCGCGACGATGATGGCAATGGTTTTCAGCATGGGATTTTCCTCTGTTCGAGAATTGTTGATCGAGTGCCCGGGCGCTCTTGGCCGCGGCTTCCCTAAGAACGCCAGAGCAATTCCGATTCCGACAGGACGTGCGAAATAAATGGGTTGAGTTCGTATTCGGCGGAGCCTCGGGAGTGGCGTCGCCCCCTTCCCCTCTAGCGCATGCTGCGTCGGCAGTAACGCGGATGCTATCTATCCGGTGGCGATTGCGGGCCGATTCGATTATTCATCGGTCGTGCAGGCCCGCACCCCTACCCCGCCGCAAGCTGGTGAACCAGAATTGATTTCGCCATCCCGACACGCAGCGACTGGTTGACACCTGTCAACGCCCGGGGCTTTCCCCGGCTTTGCTCCGTCTATTCGCGTTAAAGCTTCATTAACCAAAAACTGCTTGACGCGACTCGCAGATTACCGCAGCGTTATTACGGAAAACGGTGAATGCTGAGTGGTTTGCCGTAAGTAAGCGTCTTTCCTGTTAATAGATGGCCATGGCGTATGATGCGCGGTGAGAATCGGAGAGATATTGTTTATCACACGCTGGTGGCGCCGCCGAAGCTCATGATGTGAGTCGGCTAAGTGTCGGTCGGCAGATGGAGTAGAGGGATGGCACGTCCGTCCGGTACGAGGAAACCAGAGAGCCATGAGCTGACCGCCGACCAGGCGATCGCTGCCGACGCGCGGGCGCTGTCGGCGCAATTGCAGGCGATGCGCGAACGGCTGTTTCCGCCCGCCTCACAGAAGACGCTACGCTCCTTTACTTCGGGTGAAGCCGCGCGGCTGATCGGTGTGTCCGACGGTTACCTCCGGCAGCTGTCGCTCGCCGGTGAAGGACCCCAGCCGGCGGTTGGTCCGGGCGGCCGGCGCTACTATTCGCTGGCTAATATTGATGCATTGCGCAATTTCCTTGCCGAACAGGCGCTGGCGAAGGGAAACGATGCCAAAGCTCGCTCCTATGTGCGCTGGCGCGATCCTCGACGCAATGAACACCTGCAAGTGATCTCGGTCACCAATTTCAAAGGCGGTTCGGGCAAGACGACGACTGCGGTCCATCTTGCGCAACATCTAGCCATGACAGGCCATCGCGTGCTGGCGGTCGATCTCGATCCGCAGGCGTCGCTGTCATCGATCTTCGGCTACCAGCCGGAGCTCGATCTCTCCGGCAATGATACGCTCTACGGCGCAATCCGTTATGATGCCGATGCGCGGCCGCTCGTCGACATTATCCGCAAGACCTATTTCCATGGCCTCGATCTGGTGCCCGGCAATCTCGAACTGCAGGAATTCGAGCATGCCACGCCCGGAGCGCTTTCGATGCGGCAGACGGGCGACGACCTGTTCTTCAGCCGCGTGCAAGCCGCGTTGCAAAGCGTTGCCGAAAGCTACGACGTCGTGGTGCTCGATTGCCCGCCGCAACTTGGCTATCTGACGCTATCGGCGCTTTGTGCTTCGACCTCGGTGCTGGTGACGGTGCATCCGCAGATGCTCGACGTCGCCTCGATGAGCCAGTTCCTGTTCATGACCTCGGACCTGCTCAACGTCGTGCGCGAGGCGGGCGGTACGCTCAACTTCGATTTCCTGCGTTATCTGGTCACTCGCTTCGAGCCACATGACGGGCCGCAGGCGCAGATCGTCGGCTTCCTCCGGTCGCTGTTCGGTGATCGTGTACTGACGGCGCCGATGCTGAAATCCACCGCAGTCTCGGATGCCGGATTGACCAAGCAGACGCTCTATGAAGTCGGGCGCGAAAATTTCAGCCGCGGCACCTATGACCGGGCGGTTGAAGCCCTTGACGCCGTGAATGCCGAAATCGAAAAGCTCATCCATGTCGCTTGGGGACGTCCGGCATGAACAGTCGCGATCGCAAGAGTTCATTGAAAGCATTGTTCGGCGAGCCGCTGGTGTCGGACCCGAAGTCGGCGTTGACAGCTGTCAACAAAGACGCGACCGACGGGGGCAATCCGTCTGTCGACGCCGCCCAGCCGATGCGAGCGGCGTCCGGCGCAGTCAAGGCTATGGGCCTGTCGCTGTCGTCGATCACCCGCGAGGCCGAGGAAGCTAAATTGTTGCGGCAGGCGATCGAGGCGGGGGAACATGTCGTATCGCTCGACGCGAGCCTGATCGATGCCTCCTTCGTCAGCGACCGGCTGAGTGATGAAGAGCGGGATGATCCGGATTTCCTGGCGCTTGTGGAAAGCATGCGTGAAAGCGGCCAGCAGGCGCCTATCCTGGTCCGCCCGCATCCGTCCGAGGCCAATCGCTATCAGGTCGCCTATGGCCATCGCCGGCTCAAGGCGGCGCGACGGCTCGGCCAATCGGTCAAGGCACTTGTGCGGCCGCTCACCGACGAAGAACTGGTCGTCGCCCAGGGCAAGGAAAATGCCGAGCGGCGCAATCTGAGCTTCATCGAGCGTGCCGTGTTCGCCAATGCGCTGGTGGTGCGCGGCTTTGACCGCAGACTCGTGGGCGACGCGCTGGCTGTGCAGAAGAGCGAATTGTCACGGCTTCTGCAGGTGGCCGACGCTGTACCCAATCAGATCGTCCGCGCCATCGGTCCGGCGCCCAAGGCGGGCCGTGAACGCTGGATGGCGCTGGCAGCTCTTTTCGGTAGTGATGCCGCCGCGAGGAAGGCGACCGACGAGATCGGTTCGGTGCGTTTTCGTGAGGCAGCGACCGACGAGCGATTCCGCATCCTGTTCGACCGGTTGATGCGAAAGGCCAAGCCGGAAAAAGCCTCGGCCGAGGATCTGAAAGGACCGGACGGCAAGGTTTTCGCGCGCGTCAGCCAGACAGGGAAGGGTGTCCGGATCGATTTCGCGTCGAGCGCCGATCCAACCTTCGCCGCAATGCTCGCCGAGCGCCTTGAGCACGACTATGCCCGTTTCCTGGCGGAAGCCGGGAACAACTGAGACATAGCTGCCGGAGAGCCATCAAGCCTTCGGCATAATGATTTGAACTAGGAAAGGAAGATCGAGACAAGAAAAAAGGCCCCCAAAATGTCGCCATTCCGGAAGCCCTCTTCAATGTAGCAATTCGAGAGAATCACTTCCAAGGCCTAAAGTCAAGAGTCGGCAGAGCAATTGCTTTGGCGAAAGGAGATATTTTGGCTGAGTGAGCCATCGCGGGGACTGTCTTGCCTCTTCGAAAAGGGGACCCGCATGATGGATCATACTGTGACGACGCCCTTTGGGCAGCGGCCGATGACGCTTGGCATGCTCGCTAGCCAGTTGGAGGCAAGCGAGATTCCGCCCGAGGCGTCGGCCGACAAATGGAAATTGTTTCGCGCGCTTTGCGAAGCGCGAATTCGGTTCGGCGTTGGCGATCGGGCGCTCTCGGTGCTCAACGCGCTTCTGAGCTTCCATCCCGAGCCGCAGCTCGCGGAAGGGCAGGGACTTGTTGTCTTCCCCTCCAATGCGCAATTGTCGGTCCGTGCCCATGGCATGGCCCCGGCGACGTTGCGCCGCCACCTCGCCGATCTTGTCCATGCTGGATTGATCATCCGGCGCGACAGCCCGAATGG
Source organism: Rhizobium sp. P2_G2 (assembly GCF_056403555.1). Taxonomy (NCBI): domain Bacteria; kingdom Pseudomonadati; phylum Pseudomonadota; class Alphaproteobacteria; order Hyphomicrobiales; family Rhizobiaceae; genus Rhizobium; species Rhizobium sp. P2_G2. The sequence goes on along the minus strand of NZ_JBFUFF010000022.1, from coordinate 38,397 downwards.
CAAGCGCTACGCCCGCAAGGGAGCTGAGGGTGGCATCGAGCAAGCCTTCGGTTTCAGCCTGGCGCCGTTGCTTGCCCGCGCCAGCGAGATCGAGACGGCTGCCGGAGAGGTCCGGGCGGCGCAGCAGACCATGCGGATCACCAGGGAGCGGATTTCACTCTGCCGTCGCGATATCGCAAAGCTGATCGAGACCGGGCTCGAAACGGGGATTGCCGCCGATTGGGAGGGGGTCATGTTCCAGTCGCGATCGCTGGTCGCCGGTCTTGGACGCAAGGCAGGGCAGGAGGAGCTCGACGGGGCACTCGAAGACATGGAGACGTTGCGGGCCGAAATCCTCAACGAATTGGAAAGGCAGATAAAAACAAAAAAAATAAGCGCCAATGAGTCTCAAACTGAGCGACACATACATAATTCAAACCCAAAATCCATCAATGAACTTGAACCTCGCTTCGAAACGAAGCAGGGGGCGCCGTCTGCGATCCATCAGATGCCCTTGGCGGATGGGGAGGGGACTGTAGAAAGCCAGCCGAAAGGATGGCAGAGTGGGGCAGGTGAGCAGGATGGCGCGCCGGCCGAACGAATGCGGCCGTTCCCGCTCGGCATGGTGCTGCAGGCATGCCCGGAAGTCGTGATGTATGGGCCGGGCGGCGAAATTCGCCACTGGCGTGATCTCATGGCGGCCGCCGTCGTCGTCCGTTCGATGCTGAATGTCAGCCCGAGCGCCTATCAGGAAGCCTGCGAGGTGCTGGGACCTGAAAATGCCGCTACCGTGATCGCCTGCATTCTCGAACGCGCCGGCCATATCAATTCGGCCGGCGGTTATCTCAGGAACCTGACCGATCGAGCGCGACGTGGTGAATTCTCGCTTGGACCGATGCTGATGGCGCGAGCCAAGGTGAACGGGCCGGCGCGGAAAGCGGGGTAGGGCCTCTTGGTCACAAGACTTTTGACGCCGAATGACATTTCACATCGGTTCTCGCGAAGTCGCCGCCCTTGAACAGCAGCGGAACGCCGGCGACACTCGCCACCGCATAGGAGAAGCAATCACCCATGTTCAGGCCCGCCGGATGCCGTCCTTTGCCGTAGCGCTCATAGGCACTCTCGGCAGCGCTAAAATGACTGCCGTCAAAGGCGACGGCAGTGACATTGGATGCTTCAGACAGACGCGAGACGATGTCACCGGCATTCGAAAAGCCTTTGACGGAGAGTACGATCCGTGTCTCGAAAAGTGTAGGCCAACCGATGAGGAGCATTTCCCGGCGCAGGACGTCCTTGAAAATCTCCGCTTCAGCCTCGTCGAGCGCAATCGCGAGAATAGCGGAAGTATCAATTGCGATCACCGTGGCAAACCATTGTCGTCATAGAGGTCGGCGTGATCGGAGACAGCGCCGGTCGGTATCCTGTGTCGTCCTTCGGACGCGATCTCCCAGACCGTATCGATGGAATGGCTATTGTCCCGCTGGCGTAGTTCGTCATCGTAGTGTTCGAGGGCTTGTTCGACGAGCTTGTTCACGGGCATGCCGGTGCGGTCGGCCAGAGCATGTGCGAGCGCCTTGGCCTTCGCGCTGCGTATGGAAAATTGCGGTTCGGACATGGATCGAGGTGCTCCCGATGGCGAGTTGCCCTAGAAGATAGCAATTGCAGATCGAGGCGGCAAGGAACCGGTGCGAGCGGTAATCGGGAGAGCCTCATCGATCCGGTTAGACGCCGGCTAGTCGAAATAGTTGTCGCGGCCATCATGTTGATCCGGCCGATGGTCAGTCCGGCAAACGCAATGTGCAGCGGCTTCTCGAGAAAATGTGACAAAACAATAACTTATAGCACTTCGCGTGAATCCTTGTTCGCCTGGCATGCTAAGACCTCGGCTTATCCAACTGCCATCGCAAGTTGGCCTTAACAGCGGGCCATTCTGAAGCGATGATGGAATAAACTGCCGTGTCCCGAATGGTGCCGTTTGCCATGATCATGTTGGAGCGAAGGATGCCGTCGAGTTTGGCCCCGAGCCGTTCGATTGCCCTCCTGCTTTGGAGGTTCATAAAATGCGTCCTGAATTCCACGCAGATGCAATCGAGTTTTTCAAAGGCGTGTTGCAATAACAGCAATTTGCACTCGGTGTTCAGCGATGAACGCTGCGCGGACTGACGGTACCAGGTTGCACCGATTTCGAGCCTTCTGTTTGCAGCATCGATGTTCATATAGGTGGTCATGCCGACCGCTTTGCCGCTTGCTCTTTCGATGACGGCAAATGGCAGCATCGAGCCGACAGTCTGCAGCTCGAGCCGTCTCGCAATCTCCGCTCCGATATTTTCCGGCTCCGGCACTTTCGTGTACCAAAGCCGGTGCAACTCGCCATCGGCGGCCGCTTCTACCAGGTCATCATGATGCTCCATCGCAAGCGGGACGACGGAGACGTGGTCGCCTTCGACAGAAAACCGGTCTGGCCAAACTGACATTCGAATTCTCCGAAATATGGGTCTTGATCCATTCGTTTATCGCCCGCTAGGGAAGTGACGAGCGTCTCGAATTAGAGCCTTTGGTCTCCACCGCAAATATCTGATTTTACTCGCATTTCTGCGGCCGATTGTCAGAATCTCTCGACCCAGGGCCGGATCTCGATCTCCCAGGACCAGACGCTGCGATGTTGGCGAAGCAGGTCGACATAGCATTGTGCAATCGCATCGGGATCGAGCGTGCTGTCCGGCTTGTCCGCGGGATCAGGGCGGTTCTCCGAGCGCACGCCGCCATCGACGACGACATGGGCAACATGGATGCCTTGTGGCGCCAGTTCTCGCGCGGCGCTTTGCGCCAGGCCTCTCAGCGCAAACTTGCCCATGGCAAAGGGGGCGGAGAGGGCGAAGCCCTTGACGCCGGCGGTGGCGCCGGTCAGCAGGATCGCGCCCTTGCCGGCCGGCAGCATGCGTTTGGCCGCCTGCTGTACGGTGTAGAAGGCGCCGAGTGCCGAGACGGTGACGGCTTTTTCGACCGCCGCCGGGTCGAGCTCGGCTATCGGACCGCGCAGACGGCCGCTTGCGTTGTAAACGACGATTTCCGGAGCGCCGATCCGCGCTTCCGTCTCGCTGAAAAGGCGTTCGACCTCAGCAGGGCTGGCGGCATCGACCGGCAATGCGATGGCACCCGTGTCACTGACCAGTGATGCGAGCTTGCCGACATTGCGGGCGGCGACCACGACGGGAATGTCGGCCGCGCGCAGCAGACGGGTGAGAGAGGCGCTGATGCCGGGGCCGGCGCCGATAATCAGCGCGCTGCGATAGGGAATGTCGGTCATGGCTTCACCGTTGGATGTGTGTTGGGGATGATTTCAGGCTCGGGTTCGGTCTCGTGCTCGGGCAGGGGCTCGGCATTGACGCCGAGGATTTCGCCGAGCCACATGGCATGGTTCAGGTGGTCGCTCCTGGGACGGCCGGTATTGGGATGGAGGAGCACGGCGAGGTCGCGACGGTTGAGCATCAGCCACGGCACGAACCGAACAAATTCGCCCGTCTGGAACGCCACCTGGTACATCGAGCGCATATGCGGCCCGACCGGTCGATCGTGCCAGCGGCCGAGAAGAACGGAGAAGCGCTCGCCAATCTCCTGGCGCAGGATTTCCGCCGCGGCGCGCTGCTCCGGCCCGTCAAAGTAGATATGGGCGTGATAGTTCTGGATCGCATCGATTGGCTGCGTCGGATCACCTGCTGGCATAGATATATTCCCCCGATCATCGAAAGGCCGGCGCTGCCTTGTTGGCCGGCCATGGATTAAATCTATGGAAGCCAGTCGCTGTTTCAAGCCTTCTTCGGCCTCGGCGAAGACTATCTTAGTGGCAGCAGTGATGCCCAATTTGCGCGCTTGTCCTGCACAGGCAGGAAGACGTGATCAGCACATCGACCCTGGCCAGCGCCTTGGCAAGCCTCGTCTGCTGAGCCGGCAATTCTTCGACGTCGTTGCGCAGTTTCAGGCATTCCACCAGCCCATGCAGCGCCCAGACATTGTCGGGATGCTGTGCGCAGCGCTGCACGCGGCCGCTCAGGCCGAGATCGTCGCGGTAAACCTGTTCGGCTTCCACGCTATGTCCTTGATCGAGAAGCAGGGCGGCGAGGGCATGGCGCGGCGGATGCATCCAGGCCCAGGGCTCCGTGTAAGACAGATTGTCGTCGAGCTCGACCGCGTGCCGGAGATGACTATAGGCGTCGTCGTGCCGGCCCTGGTGATAGGCGAGCTCGCCGTCGAGAAGGGCTGCGCCGACGGCAAGCGAGGCGCGCGTCGGATTGCTGAGGAAACGCCGTTCGGGCGCAATGCCCTCCATATGCCGGTGGAATCGCGCGCGTTCCTGCTCCGCGGCAGCAAAATTGCCAAGCGTCGCATGCGCGATGCCCTTGGCGTAATGCTGCATCGCCGCCGTCACCACATAGAGCGCCGGCTCCTCGGCCAAGGGCTCGTCGATGATCTCCTGCCAGCGGCCGAAGCGCACCATCACATGCGATTTCATCGCGTGGTAACCTTCTACCGTCTGGGTCAGTTTTGGCCGATCCGGCAGGCTGACGACGTCCCGCGTCACCAGGCTGCGCACCTTGTCGGCTGCCCAGAGTGCCGGCCGGTACTGGCCGAGGAACATGGAGGTATACATCATCAGATGCAGGTCGTGGCAGCAGCCGAGCAGATAATAGGTCGGCTCGGCGGCATAGGCGAGATAGAGATCGTTGGCCCGAACCGCCTTCTCGCTGGCAAGCCGGGCCTTCTCATAGTCGCCGCAGAGTACATAGATATGCCCCGGCATATGGTTCATATGTCCGGCATCGGGGCACATTTCACCGAGTTGGTCGGCCGAGCGGAGCCCACGCTCTGGCATGGCCGACATTTCCAGCAGGTGGATATGCAGGTGAAGGATGGCCGGATGCTGCGCCATTCCGGCTCCGTCCGCCAGCCGGATCGAGCGCTCGCAGACATCGAGCGCCTCCAGGACATCGGAATTCGGCGCCGGCTGCCCGGTTTTCAGGTTCCACAGGCGGCGCACGGTGCGCATCATCAGCGCCTCGACCAGCAGGGCCATCACATCGTGGTCATCGGGAAAGCTGGCATAGACCTGGCGCATCGCATCGGCGTAGGCGTCATCCCATTGCTCGAATTCCGGCGCCGTCACCCGATGCGGCTTCTGGAAGCGGCAGGCGAGGGCTTCGATCAATCGCTGTTCGACCGGACTGGCATGTGCGGCCCTGGCCCGGGCGAGCGCGACATACTCGAAGCAGCGTTTGGCCGCGCTTTCTGCTTCGGCTGCGCCCTGTTCCTTCCAGGTCAGATTATAGAAGAGGCCGGCGGCATAGGCGATACCCCAATGCACGAAGGCGCAGTCCGGATCGGTTTCGAGCGCCTTCTCGAAGCACTTGATGCCTTCCTCATGGTTGAAGCCGTAGCACCAGTTCAGGCCGATATCGAACCAGCGCTGCGTCTCCGCGGAGCGGGTGGAGATGGGGCGTCGATAGCTGCCGAGATTGAAGCGATCCATTCTGCCTTCGTCTCACATCATGTTTGCCAGCAAGCGCGTGAGGTCACGGGACGTTCTTACGAGGAGATCTCGCCAAGATCAGGCTCGTTCTTCCCAGATCTTGACGAGTTCGATCAACGTCTCGACGGTCTTTTCCATGTCCTGCCGGCTCACCCATTCGAGTGGCGAGTGGAACGCGTGGCCGCCGTCAAAAATATTGGCGCAAGGCAGGCCCATGAACGACAGGCGCGAGCCGTCGGTGCCGCCACGGATACTGCCGCGCCGGGGTGTGAGCCCGCTGCGCCGGGTGGCTTCCATGGCATTTTCGACGATTTCGGGATGGCGGTCGAGCACCGATTTCATGTTGCGATACTGCTGCCGTACCGTGAATGTGTGCCGAGAGCCGGGATAGTCTTTCATCACGTCGCGGACGATCTGCTCCAGCATCGCTTCTTTCTCTGCCAGGCCTTCTTCGATGAAATCGCGGACGATCAGCCCGATATTGGCTTTTTCCATCGAACCCGATAGCGAGACCGGATGGACGAAGCCTTCGCGCCCCGATGTTGTCTCGGGAGCCGTGTCGCGCGGCAGCCGGTCGATGATGGCGCTGGCGATCTTGATGGCGTTTTCCATCCGATCCTTGGCAAAGCCGGGATGGATGGCGACGCCCTGGATGGCGATCTCGACACCGTCGGCCGAGAACGTCTCGTCCTCGATATCTCCAATCGTGCTGCCGTCGACAGTGTAGGCGAAGGCCGCACCCAGCTTGGCGATATCGACCTTGTCGACGCCGCGGCCAATTTCTTCGTCGGGGGTGAACAGCACCTTGATCGTGCCATGCTTAACGCCGGGATTATCGACGAGGAATTGCGCCATGCTCATGATCGCGGCCACGCCCGCCTTGTCGTCGGCGCCGAGCAGGGTGGTGCCATCCGTGGTTATGATGTCGTTGCCGACCTGGTTGCTGAGCGCGGGATGCTCGGCCACGCGGATGACCTGCTGCGGATCGCCGGTCAGCCGGATGTCGCCGCCATCGTAATTCCTGACGATCTGCGGCTTGACATTGGTGCCGGTGAAGTCCGGCGCGGTGTCGACATGTGAGCAGAAGCAGATGACCGGAACGGCCTTCGTGTTATTGGCAGGAATGGTCGCATAGACATAGCCGTGCGCGTCGAGATGCGCATCCTTGACGCCGATCCCGAGAAGCTCGTCCACGAGCAGGCGGCTGAGATTCTTCTGCTTTTCGGTGGATGGCTGTGTTGTCGAGGTTGGGTCTGACTGGGTGTCGATGGTGACATAACGGAGGAAACGATCGACTACGGTGTCTGCCATCACAAAATCCTGCCCATGCTGAAACGACTGGCCCGGTATACAGCCGAGCGTGGCGTTTGTACCAGTCATTTCCATCCATTGCTGGAGAGCGGGGGAGGGGGCAGGGCTGCAAAAGCACAATTCGTCTGCCGCCCTGCCGGCTCACTCTAAGCATTTGACATTGATCTGGGGCCACCAAATAATACCTTTCCGCGTGTAGAAACTATAAGGAGGTTGTCCTGGCGACGACCGTCACAGCGAAGGGCCGGGTTGCGATTCCGAAAACAGTTCGGGACTTACGCGGCATAGCGCCCACGGATAAGCAAAGGCCGGCAAGCCGCTTCCAGAAACTGCGCGGTCATGCTGGCGCAGGGCTCGGCACCGATGCGATCATGGCGCTGCCGCGCGGCGAGGCGTGACCACCTTGTAGGATGTTTTCAGCGCATCCAGGACTTGGGTGCCTTTCTCAAAGCGGCTATTATGGCGTCTTACTGGCACAGCTTGCGCAAATGCTCAGGCTTCAAAACCTCGACGCAGCGGCTCGAATGCAGCCGGAGGATGCCGGCGGAACGGAGCTTTGTCAGGTTCCGGGACACCGTCTCGATCGTCATGCCCAGATAATCGCCGATATCGTTGCGGGTCATCGGCAGATCGATCTGATCCTGGTCGCCCTGGCGTTCCATAAGGTCGACCAGGAAGACCGCGAGCTTCTCGACAGCGCTCTGGCGGCCGACGACGAGGAGATGTTCCTGCGCGCGCGCCATTCCGCGCAGCGCCGTCGCCATGAGTTCCGGCGAGCACGCGTCATATTCTCCGGCTTCCATGGTCCGCAGTCCGGTCTCCACTGTGGTTTCGGCGAAAAAGCCGCGGTTGCGGTCGGCCTCGAAGCCAAAGGTTTCGCCCGCCAGATGGAAGGCAACCACCTGCCGCCGGCCATCTGAGAGCAGCCGGAAGATCCGCACGGCGCCGAAGGCGATGTGGTAGAGCGTGCCCGAACGTTCGCCTTGGGCATAGATTTCGCTGTCGGCGGCGAAAAGCGCAATCCGGTGGGTGCGGGTCTGCGGCAGCCTCTCGGCAGTGGCGATGTGGCGTGCGATTGGGTGATAAGCCGTCTGGGCCGCTGCGTACATGGTTCAATCCCCTTCTTGATGGTGAGAGGATGATGCCCGATGCGGGAACGGCGCGAAATTCGGTCGTTCCACTACGGGTTACTACGTAGCGCTGACCCTGAGGGTGGCGAGCGCCATCACGATATCGGGTCCTGCGAGCGGCTTATGCAGGATGAAGACGTTGTCGCGTTCGGGCGCCTGGGTTCCGTTGTCGGCAAGAAGGATGACCGGCACATCGGCGGCGATGCTTTGCAGGCAGGCTTCGCGATCCTTTTGGGCCAAGCAGCCGTCAAGGACCACACAGAGCGCCATCAACGCCCGCTCACGGGCGCTCCTCCAGGAACTGAATGTTTCGACCGGGTGGCCATATGCTTCGAGCGCAAACGCAAGCGACCGGAGCAAAGCCGGATCGCTGACTATGGCGACAATGGCAGGCTTGGTCGACAATCGGACACCATGGACATTGACCGCAGAAACTGCGGCGGACTGTCCAATCAATCACCCAAAGGGCGGATGCCGCTTTGTCCTGCGTCAAGTCTTTCGATTGTTGCCGGAATCGGTGCCGATCGCCAGCGACATCCGAACCAGGTCGGGCAGGCTGCGCGCCTTCATCTTGGTCATGACATTGGCACGGTGCACTTCGACGGTGCGCGGACTGATATCGAGATTGAAGGCGATTGCCTTGTTTGGCTGGCCAGCCACGACCGCCTCCAGCACCTGGCGTTCGCGGTCACTGAGCGTGGCAATGCGCGCGCGAATGTCATCGGCGGACTCCGCCGGACCCGAATCGTCTGACAGGCGCTCGGCGGCGCGACGGATCGCATCCATGATGACGACATCGTCGAACGGCTTCTCGATGAAATCCACGGCCCCGGCTTTCATCGCCTCGACCGCGAGCGGCACATCGCCGTGTCCGGTGATCACGATCGCGGGAATGCCCTTGCCGACCGACGACAGCCTGCCGATCAGGTCGATGCCGCTCATGTCAGGCATTCTCAGGTCGGTGACCAGTACGGCCTGGCGCAGGCCGGCGGCGAGATCGGCAAATGTCGACGCGGATTCGTGCACCCTGACGGCAAAGCCGTTCATTGTCAGCATGAAGGCGAGGGACTTCCTGACCGCCTCTTCGTCATCGACAATATGGACGGTGAAATCATCGATCGGCATCTTCTTCCTCGTCATATATCGGCAGCGTGAAACTGAAGCTCGCGCCGCCCAGCACACTGCGGGAGGCTGTCATCTGGCCCCCATGCGCCTCGATAATGCGCTTCGATATGGAAAGCCCGACGCCCATGCCTCCTGCCTTGGTGGTGGTGAACGGCTTGAACAGCTCGGCGGCGATTTCCTCGGCAATGCCGGGACCTGAATCTTCCACGACCACCGCGACGTCCCGCTCCTGGGGTTTGATCTGCACCCTGAGCTCTTTGTACGGCGTGTCCTTCATCGCTTCGACGGCATTGCGCATGAGGTTGGTCATGACCTGCTGGATCTGAACGCGATCGACCAGGACAAGGTCCGTGCCAGACGCAAATTCGAAGACGGACCGGACACCCTTCTCGCGCGAGCCGACCAGAGCCAATGCTCCCGCTTCCTCGATCAGCTGTCTGAGATTCTGCGGCGTCTGTTCCGTCTCTCCCTTGGTGACGAACTCGCGCAGATGCCTGATGATCTGGCCCGCCCGTAAGCTCTGCTGGCCCGCCTCCTTCAAGGCGTCGCGCAGCCGCTCGGCTTTTTCGCCCTCCCAGTCCTGTAATAGCCGCGCACTTCCATGGACGTAGTTGGCGATGGCCGACAGGGGTTGATTGAGCTCGTGGGCCAGGGTGGAGGCCATTTCTCCCATCTCGTTGAGGCGGGCCAGCCGCGCCAGTTCGGTTTGCACTTCCTGCAGCCGCGCGGCCGACTCCTCACGCTCGGTGAGGTCGCGGACAAAACCGGTGAAATAGCTGCGACCGCCGGTGCGCATCTCGCCGACGGCGAGTTTCATCGGAAAGGTCGAGCCGTCCTTTCTTTGGCCGACGACGACGCGGTCGGTGCCGATGATGCGTTTCTCACCGGTGGAAAGATATCGTTGCAGATAGCCGTCATGTTCCTGACGGTATGGCTGAGGCATCAGCATGCGGAGGTTCTGGCCGACGACCTCCTCCTCCGAGTAGCCGAACTGCCTGACGGCGGCGGCGTTGAAGGAAACGATGGTGCCGTCCTGTTCGCTGACGATCGTGGCATCCAGCACCGTGTCGAGGATCGACCGGAGATGAGCCTCCCTGGTGTCGAGCGCCTCTTGGGCTTTGGCGATACCGTTGCGCGTTGCATGGAGTAGTTGGGCCAGAACTGCGATGGTAATGTCGACGAAAACGAAGACCAGTAGTTCCGGGAACTGAACTCCGCCAGTAGTCAACGAGCGGAGATAGACCACCGAAAGTATGGATAGCAGCACCGCCAGGCAACCGGGCCCGATGCCGCCGACGATCGAAGCAAGCAGGATGGTTGGGACGAAGAGGATGTAGATCGCGCGGTCGTCGAGCACGCCGATGAGAAAGTATCTGAGAACGAAAGCGACCAGGACGGCCGTTACGGCGAGCGCGTAGCCATAGCGCCGCGGCCAGTTCCTGCGCAGGACGAAGTTCGATACTGCGCGGGCAATACCGCTTTCACCGCTCGACATCATCCCTGCTATCCGCGATCCCCGCTCATGCCTGCCCGCATGCCATTGTCTGGCCGATGAATATCATGCACGGTACGGGCAGTCTACGCAGGAAGATGAGGTTCGCGGCGGATTCGGAAGGGCGGGGGAGGAGTGCGACTACACATTCAGGCGATCGCACCAAAAGAAACGCCCGCGCGGGAGAAAGGTCGCGCGGGCGCCGGATTGTCTTGGAATTCAGTTACTTCGCGGCTGCGGCGAGGTCGGCGTCGAGACGCTTGCGTGCCACCGGCGGCATCTTGGCGCTCTTGACGGCGTCGATGTTGGACTTGGGATCGCCGACCACGATCAGACCGACCATGCCCATCGGCATGTGCGGGGAGCATTTGACCACATAGGCGCCCTCGACGTCGAAGGTGATCTTGATCGTCTCGTTCATCTTGCCCTTGAAGGGCTTGGCGCCGGCCGGCAGGAGGTCCTTGTAGGTCTCGGCATTGTGGCCCTTGTCGGTCGGAACGAATGTGACGGTGTCGCCCTTGGCGATCTTCGTCAGGCCGGGTTCGAACACCATCATGCCGTCCTTGCCCTTGTTCAGCAGATGGACTTCGAAATCCGCGGCGACGGCGTAGGATGCCATCATGGCCATTGCTATCGTCATTCCGATCACTGCGGTTGCCAGCTTTTTCATTTCAATACTCCTGTTTGCGAAGATGTCTGACTTCGTGGCAGCCAATTTACTGTCCGCGCCGACTGGCTCTTTGACGTAAGACAAACATTTCGGTGTTTGCCGGATACGTCGCGGCCGATCATGGCAAAGCAAATTAGGGAACGAGGGAGGACCGTCCGCCGTAGCCCTGCCCTCGTTTGCGCTTCTTGAGAAGTGCGTGCCCAGAATAGGGCGGCAGATCGCGTCTTCTTTGTCTTGGGTCAAACAGGACTATGAAAGGTTGAGCGGCAAATTCGGATTAACTTGATGCGGGACAAAGTCTGACGGGTCGGCCTCAGCATATCCAATGGACGCCGCGCCCAAGAAGTGGCGTCGTAGCATCAACCGGACCGAACGCTCTCCCGCCGACGGTCGTGCCCGAAGGACCAGATCGAATGTCCGTTCTCAAGATTTCCCTGGCTGCCGCTGTCCTCAGCGCAGTCGTTGCCCTGCCAGCGGTAGCGCATATCTCGCTGGAAGTCCCGACAGCCAAGGCCAATTCCAACTACAAGGCAATTCTCCGCGTGCCGCATGGCTGCGACGGCAAGGCGACCGTAGCGATCCGGGTCCGCCTGCCGGAAGGTATCATCTCCGTGAAGCCGATGCCGAAGCCGGGTTGGAAGATCGACAAGACGCTCGGCGAATATGCCAAGGCCTACGAGCACTATGGCGAGCAGGAGAAGAGCGGCGTGCGCGAATTGATCTGGTCCGGCGGCAACCTGCCCGACGACGAATATGACGAATTCGTTTTCCGTGCCTATGTCACGGACGCGTTTAAACCCGGGCAGGCGATTGCGTTTCCGGTCGTGCAGGAATGCGAAGGTGGTGCTACGACGCGCTGGATCGAAGTACCTGCGCCGGGCAAGACAGCTGAGGATTACGAGCACCCGGCGCCCGCGATAACCGTCATCAACAAGTAAGACAGGGACGGAGCGCAGGCGATGTCGTCGACGCACGGACTTTTTCGCGCCGCATTCATCGCCTTGCTGACCATGTCGGCGCTTCTCCTGTTCCTTCCACGGCAGGCAACCGCCCACGCCGTCTTGCTGTCGTCCTCTCCGGCACAAGGCGAGGTGCTCGCCGCAGCACCGCCTCGGTTGACGTTGCGATTCTCCGAACCCGTCAGCCATGTCGTCCTCACGCTGGTGGATCGCGTCGGCAAGTCCGTTGATCTCGACGCCGTGACCTCGGGAAGCGAGGTGGCCGCGCGCCTGGAGCGGCCGCTCGATGCCGGCACCTATGCTCTCAACTGGCGCGCCGTCTCCGAAGACGGGCATCCGGTGCGGGCGGCAGTGATTTTTTCGATCGGCCGGAAGGACGCTATCCAGGATATGGGCGCGCTTTCGGACCATGGCGACGCGACATCCATCCTGACCTGGGCGGTGAAATTCGGCTTTTATTGCTGCTGTCTTTTCGGCGTGGGCGGTGTCTTCTTCGCATTCTGGATTGGCGGCGCGCCGCCCGGCCGTGCCTGCGCGGCGCTGCTCGGGGGAGCGGGCGTCTGCGCGGTGATTCTGGTCGGTCTTTTGGGCGTCGAGGAAACGGGATCGTCGTTGGCTGGACTGATGGCGATGGGACCATGGACGGCGGCACTCGACAGCAGCCTTGCCAGGTCGATGGCGTTGGTGGCCGTGTCTTTGTTCCTCTCGTTTGCGGCGATCGGCCGGCCGAGCGCGGGGCGGAACCTTTCCCTGACCGCGCTGACAATTCTCGGACCCGGCTTTGCCCTGACCGGGCATGCCTCGGACGCCGGGATCAAGTGGCTTTCGTTCGCTGCATTGTCTCTCCATGTCTGCGCCGCCTGCTTCTGGGCCGGCGCCTTGCCTCGCCTGTGGTTTCTCCTCGGACCGGGGCGTCCCGGGCGGGATGGGGCGCTACGCCGGTTTTCGATGGCCATTCCGTATTCGGTCACCGTGATCGTGCTGGCAGGAGCCTATCTCGCATCCGTTCAATTGGGGGCTCCGGAAGCGTTGTGGGGTACTGCCTATGGCAGGGTCCTCATAGGCAAACTCGTTCTGGTCGTGTCCGCCTTGCTGCTCGGCGGCTTCAACCGCATCTGGCTCACGAATGGGGTTGTGGATGGACATGCCGGGGCCGCGCGGTCGATGAGGAGGATCGTGGCGGCAGAAATCGCGTTGATCGTTCTTGTCCTCGGCGTCACCTCGCTCTGGCGGTTCACGGCGCCGCCCCGCGCGCTCGCATTGATGCCACCCGTATCGACCTCGCTGCACCTGCATCAGCCGGYGGCTATGGCCACATTGTCGTTCCGGACGACGTCCGATCTCCGTTTCGATGTCGATGTGTCGCTGACGAAGGGGGAATTCTACCCGCTCGATCCGCGCGAACTCACACTGAGGATGTCATCGGCCGATGGCGCCATCGCTCCCTTCAAGATTCCGCTGCGGAGGAAATCCAAAGGCTTCTGGAGCGCGGAGCATGTCCAGGCGCCATGCGACTGCGAATGGAACCTTCGCCTCCAGGTCCTCGTCTCCGAGTTCGACATGGTCGACCTGGACGGCAAGATCAGGTTGTTGCCAAGGCAGTAGCGGCTGCCTGATTCGCGCGACCGATACGAACTTCCTTGCGCTCGCGCAAAGAAGCCAGCCATCGGCAGCGATAAATACCGCCAACAAGCGGAGATTATGAAATATGGCGGTTGTCGAAGACGTCAGTGAAAGCGCAGACTCAGGCGGAGACCTGGTCCTCTGGGTTCTGGTGTGGTGCGAGCTGGTCGCGTTCGGCGCGCTGCTCGGCGGCTTCATGGTGATGTCTTTCCTGCACCCGGAAAGCTTCTCCCTGGCAAAACTTCATCTGAACGGGCGGCTGGCAAGCGTGAGCACGCTCGTGCTGATCACCAGCAGCTGGCTTGCTGCGGAGGCGGCACGCACCAGGAGCGAACGGATCATGCGGCTGGCGCTGCTTGGCGCTGCGGCGCTCGGTTTCGTCTTCGCCGGCGTCAAGCTGGCTGAATATGGCGGGGAGCTGCGTTTTGTCGGCGACGCGACGTTCCACGTCTTCTTCGATCTCTATTTCATCATCACCGGGTTTCACCTCGCCCATGTGGCACTGCTCGGCCTGGTCATGCTGATTATTGCATATCGGCCGGAGCGTTCGAATGTCGCCCTGGTCGCCACTGTCTGGCACGTCGTCACCATCGTCTGGCTGGTCATTTTCCCCGTCGTCTATCTCGGATAAGCGAAATGCAGAACAACAACTCGACATGGCTTATGGGCACGGCCACAGTATTGATGCTCGTCGCAGCCGTCGCCGCCCTGATCGCCGCACAATGGAACCACGAGGCGCTTCCGTTCGCCGCGCTCGGCGCGATCCTCGTCCTTTCGGTCGTGAAATCGCGCCTGGTGGTGATGGACTTCATAGGTCTTCGGGGTGCCCGCCCAACGCTCTCCGCAGCGCTCGTCGCGTGGCCGGCGTTTTTTGCTCTCGTCACCGCCGCAAAGGCCGCTTTCGTCGTCCTCGGCAATTGAAGGATAGGGGCGCTTTGGCGCCCGCCGTCCGCGCCGGCATAGTTGCGGCGGTTGGGTATCAGCCGCTCATTTCATTCCGTAATGGCAGTCGACCCGCTTCCTTCAAGCTGCGCAGCGTCCTCAGACAGGCGACCAGTTGGGCGGCGAACAGACGCGCGCGGCCGGCGTCCTCTTCATTTTTGGCGCGGTCTCCGATGTCGAGATACCAATCGAGCAGATATTCGTTCAACGGCAACGCCTCGACGATCTTTGTGGGATCGATCTTATAGGGCGGCCTCATGTTGAACGGATGAAGAGCGACGGATTCACCTCTGGCATGCGCTTCCCGCAGATGGTCTCGCAAAGTCGTCGCCCCATTCGGCGAAATCGTCGCCACCACCGCCTTGATCTGCCGGCGAAGCTCTTGCTCGAGGGCGTTCAGGGTGACCTTGACGTCGGGACTGCCGGCTCTCTCGATGTGAAAGGCCTTGCGACGTTCTCTTCTGAGCGTCGAAATATGCCCCAATTCTTCCCTGGCCATTCGCTCGGCTGCTTCCTTGATCGCATCGGATTTTGCATGGGCCGAGACATAGGTCCAAAAGGCGAAGGCGCGTTCCTCATTGCGAACGGCCGTCGAGAAAGCGCGATAGGCGGACATCAGTTCCGGCGCCACGGTTGCGGCGCCTTCATCCTGGAACAGGTCATCCGGAGCCGCGGCCGCGATGTCGATCCCATCTCGTCCCGACGTTTGTTGCCATTCATCCACTTTGCTCAGATGTCCAGTTTCTTCCACGACCAATGAATTGAACACTGCGGCGAGATCGGGCCGTCCCATCGTGCTCATGCGCCGACTGAGCGCCTCGTAGCCTTCTACAGCTTGCCGCTCCATGGCGCGCGCGATGGCAAGCAATTGGTCCAGTGACGCGAGTTCCCAGGGATCGGGGTTTGTCGGCGACATCGCAATTCTCCCTTTGACATTCTTCCGCAGCGCCGCAGCGAGCGGCATGCTGATAGATGTCGCAGAAGTTACGATCGAAATATTTGTCTTGGGACAAAGACCGAATGCGCAACTCGCCTAATTTCAGGCCCGACAACGGGTCGAAATCTGGAGAGATGCAGGTCAATGCGGAATTCGGGAAAAACTTGGGCCATGAGGGTCGCGGGCATCCTGCTCGCCGCGGTCTGTGTTTCCCTCTTGATGTTATCATCGGCGTTCGCGGCGAGCCAACTGCCCGCCTATCTCAGTAAGGTTCAGCCGGGAGAACTGTTCCAGGGCGCCGACCGGTTCGGCGATCTCAGGGGCGAGCCGCCCATCGCGCCTGTCTATCGCGGCCAGCAACTTGTCGGCTACGCCTATCTCAATTCCGATTTTACCAACTCGATCGGCTACTCGGGCAAGCCCATCCATGTCGCCGTCGGCATCGATCCAACGGGCGTCGTCCGCGGCTTCAAGCTCATCGATCATCACGAGCCGATCGTTCTGGTCGGCATACCGCAGGCCAAAGTGGTAGCCGCGGTGAACTCGATCGTCGGCAAGAACCTTACAGGCGTCGCGGCAGGCACCGAGCATCCGCCCCAGGTCGATATCGTCAGCGGGGCCACGGTGACGGTGCTTGTCATGAGTGACAGCATCGTGCGGTCCGCTGTCTCGCTGATCCGGAGCGGCCGGCTGAGCGAAAGCGGCGCGGTGACCGCAGCGGCCTTGCCGGATGTGCGGAAGCTCGACCTCGCCAAGGACAAGGTGACCGACTGGCAGACTTTGCTGGGCGACGGTTCGATCCGCAGCCTGCATTTGACCGTCGGCGAAGTCTCGAAGGCCTTCCAGGACGCGAAACACGCCGATGCCGCCGCCCGCCCGGAAACGGCAAATCCCGGCGATCACTTCGTAGATCTCTATGTCGCTCCGGTCAGCGTTCCTGCGATCGGCAAGACGCTTCTCGGCGAAGACGCCTATCGGCGGCTGGCGGCAAACCTCAAGCCCGGCCAGTCGGCCATTCTCGTCGCTGGCGACGGAGCCTATTCGTTCAAAGGCTCTGCCTATGTCCGAGGCGGAATCTTCGATCGCATCGAGCTTTTGCAGAACGATCAGGGGGTGCGCTTCCGCGACCGCAATCACACGAGATTGGCGGGGCTCGCGCCCGCGGATGCCCCTCAATTGCGGGATGTCGACTTGTTCGTCGTGCCGGCCGAGTTCTCGCTCGACGTCACCGAGCCGTGGGAATTGCAGCTGCTGGTGCAGCGGAGCGTCGGCGCGCGTGACAAGCAGTTCATCCCGTTCGATCTCGGATACACGCTTCCGGCGGCCTATTATACGGTGACGAAAGCGACTGTCCCCGCGGCCCCGGTCGTGAAGCCTGCGGCCATCAACGCCACGCCGGATGAGCAGCCTTTGTGGATGCGCATCTGGAACATGGACCGCGTATCCGTCGCCGTCACCGCCGCGGCGCTGTTGATCCTCACCGCAATCTTCTTTTTCCAGGACTGGCTGGTCAAGCGTCCGAAGCTGTTCGCCTGGGTGCGCAAAGGCTACCTGCTCTTCACCCTGGTCTGGCTTGGCTGGTATGCCGGTGCCCAGCTTTCGGTGGTCAATGTCCTGACATTCACCAATGCGCTGGTCACCAATTTCAGCTGGGAATTCTTCCTCGCCGCACCCCTGATCTTCATCCTCTGGGCGGCGGTGGCGGCAGGCCTGTTGTTCTGGGGACGTGGGCCCTTCTGCGGCTGGCTCTGCCCTTTCGGTGCGCTGCAAGAGCTTCTCGGCAAGGTGGCCCAGCGCCTGAAGGTACCGCAGGTCAAGCTGCCCTGGGGCCTGCACGAGCGGCTGTGGCCGATCAAGTACATTATCTTCCTCGGCCTGTTCGGCATGTCGCTCTACTCGATGTCCTATGCCGAAATGCTGTCCGAGGTGGAACCGTTCAAGACGGCGATCGTGCTGAAATTCGTCCGCGACTGGCCGTTCGTAATATTTGCCTTCGCCCTGCTGATTGCCAGCCTGTTCATCGAGAGGTTCTACTGCCGCTATCTCTGCCCTCTCGGCGCTGCTCTCGCCATTCCCGGCCGCATCCGCATGTTCGAATGGCTGAAGCGCTATCCCGATTGCGGCTCACCCTGCCAGCGCTGCTCGAAGGAATGCCCTGTCCAGGCGATCCATCCCGAAGGGCAGATCAATGTCAACGAATGCATCTACTGCATGCATTGCCAGGAACTCTATCACGACGACCAGCGATGCCCGCACATGATCCAGGTTCGGCTGAAACGCGAGAAATTCAAGGCGTTGTCGACCCCGGAATCGCGCGGCGAAAAGCCGACGCCACGAACCGTGATCACGCATAACGGCGAACCGATCACCCGCTCTTAAATCGGCGCCGGACATCGGGTCCGGGCCAAAATGAAGGAAGCAGACATGTCAAACGAAGAGAAAGACCAACCAAAACTGAACAGGCGGCAGCTGCTCGGCACGACCGCTGCTGCAGCCGCCGCTGGAGTCGCGACGGCAGGCGGTGCGCTCACGTTTTCGGGCGGCTTCGCGACACCCGTCAAGGCGGCGACCCGCTCCGGGCAGAGCGCCGAAGTCAAGCCGGGCGAACTGGACCAGTATTACACCTTCTTCTCGAGCGGCCAGTCAGGCGAGTTGCGTATCGTCGGTCTCCCGTCCATGCGGGAACTGATGCGCGTTCCGGTCTTCAACCGCTGCAGCGCCACGGGCTGGGGCCTGACGAATGAAAGCCGTAAGGTCCTGACCGAAGGTCTTCTGCCGCGCACGGTCGAACTCCTCAAGGACCGCGGCGGCGTCTATCACAACGGCGACCTTCACCACCCGCATCCCTCCTTCACCGACGGTACTTATGACGGCCGCTATCTGTTTGCCAATGACAAGGCCAACACGCGTGTCGCTCGCATTCGTCTCGACGTGATGAAGTGCGATAAGATCATCGAGCTGCCCAACCAGCACACCGTGCATGGTCTGCGCGTGCAGAAATATCCGCGGACCGGCTATGTGTTCGCCAATGGCGAAGACGGCGTGCCGCTGCCGAACGACGGCAAGGTGCTGGACGATCCCAAGCAGTACCGCGCGATCTTCAGCGCCATTGACGGCGACACGATGAAGGTCGCCTGGCAGGTCATGGTCGACGGAAATCTCGACAATGTCGATGCCGACTACCAGGGCAAATACTGCTACGCGACCTGCTACAATTCCGAGAACGGCGTCAATCTGGCGGAGATGACGGCCAAGGACCAGGACTGGGTCGTGGTCTTCAACATCAAGCGGATCGAGGAAGCGGTCAAGAAGGGCGACTTCAAGGAGATGAACGGCGTGCCGGTCATCGACGGACGCCACGGCTCGCGCTACACCCGCTATATCCCGGTATCGAACGGTCCGCATGGCATGAACACCGCACCGGATGGCATTCATGCCATGGCGGCGGGCAAGCTGTCGCCCACAGTCACGGTGTTCGATGTGCGCAAGTTCGACGATCTGTTCGACGACAAGATCAAGCCGCGCGACACGGTCGTGGCCGAGCCGCAGCTGGGTCTCGGACCGTTGCACACTGCCTTCGACGGCCGTGGCAATGCCTATACGACGCTCTTCCTCGACAGCCAGATCTGCAAGTGGAACATCGAGGACGCAATCCGCGCGTTCAATGGCGAAAAGGTCGATCCGATCCGGCAGAAGCTCGACGTCAGCTACCAGCCGGGCCATAATCACAGCTCGATGGGCCAGACCAAGGAAGCCGACGGCAAGTGGCTGCTGTCGCTCAACAAGTTCTCCAAGGACCGCTACCTCAATGTCGGCCCGCTCAAGCCGGAGAACGACCAGCTGATCGACATATCGGGCGATGAGATGGTGCTCGTGCACGACAGCCCGTCCTTTGCCGAGCCGCATGACGCGACGATTGTGCATGCCTCGAAGATCAACCCGATCAGCATCTGGAAG
The DNA here is from genome assembly GCF_056403555.1 of Rhizobium sp. P2_G2. Taxonomy (NCBI): domain Bacteria; kingdom Pseudomonadati; phylum Pseudomonadota; class Alphaproteobacteria; order Hyphomicrobiales; family Rhizobiaceae; genus Rhizobium; species Rhizobium sp. P2_G2. The sequence goes on along the minus strand of NZ_JBFUFF010000022.1, from coordinate 18,748 downwards.
CGCGACGACCCGATGTTCGCTGACGCGGTCGAACAGGCCAAGAAGGACAAGATCGACCTGATGACGGATTCGGACGTGATCCGCGACGGCGACAAAGTGCGCGTCTACATGACGTCTTCCGCGCCGGCCTTCGGGCTGGAATCCTTCAAGGTCAAGGAAGGCGACGAGGTCACTGTCTACGTCACCAATATCGACGAAGTCGAAGACCTGACCCACGGCTTTGCCATCATCAACTACGGCATCAACATGGAGGTCGCGCCGCAGGCCACTGCTTCGGTGACCTTCAAGGCGAGCAAGCCGGGCGTCTACTGGTACTATTGCAGCTGGTTCTGCCATGCCATGCACATGGAGATGAAGGGCCGGATGCTGGTCGAGCCGCAGTCAGCGTGATGGCGCGCGCGGTAATCATCATGATGGTGGCCCTCTGGGCCGCCATCGCATCGTCCGCCATTGCCGCGGACCGGATCGTGACGCCGTCGGATCGGCTGACGCTGTCGGCTGTCGTCGAACAGGCGGCCGCTGGCGACCGCATCCTGCTTAGGCCGGGCCAGTACCGGGGCCGGATCATCATCAAAAAGGCTCTGACCATCGCGGGCGACTCCGGCGCTGCGATCGTGGGCGACAATACCGGCACCGTGATCACCATTGACGCAGCCGGCGTCACCCTTCGCGGCCTCGATATCAGCGGTTCGGGCATGGACCTCGAAACCATGGATTCCGGCGTGTTCGCGACGCAGGCCGCGACGGGCGCGGTCATTGAGGACAACACCGTCACCGGCAATCTTTACGGCATCTACATCCACGGAGCCGCGAAGTCGCTGACCCGCCACAACAAGATCGTCGGCTTGAAGACGGCGCGCCTGAGCGAGTCCGGAAACGGCGTGACCGTATGGAACGCTCCGGGCGCCGAGGTGGTCGACAACGACATCAGTTTCGGCCGCGACGGCATCGCCACCAATGCCAGCAAGCACAATGTCTTCAGCGGCAACCGGTTCACCAATGTCCGTTTCGCCATTCACTACATGTACACGAACGACAGCGAGATCCGCGACAACGTGTCGATCGGAAACCTGGTCGGCTACGCGATCATGTTCTCCAGTCATCTCAAGATCATAGACAATCTGTCGGACGGCGACCGCGACCACGGACTGCTGCTGAATTTCGCCAACAACTCGCTTGTGACCGGCAATAGAATTCGGGGACACCTGCAGCCCGAAAGCCGCTGGGCGATGGCTGGCAACCGCGCTTCGCCGGACATGGTGACCGACAACACCTCGACGCAGGAAGAGGGAGACCAGTCGGATTTCCGCCCCGGTCCTGAAAAATGCGTCTTCATCTACAATGCCAACAAGAACCGCATTACCGGCAACGAATTCAACGGCTGCGCCATCGGCATCCACTTCACGGCCGGTTCGGAAGGCAATGTCATCAGCGGCAATGCCTTCATCAACAACCGGACCCAGGTCAAATATGCCGGCACGCGCTATGTCGACTGGTCGGACAAGGGCAGGGGTAATTACTGGAGCGACAACCAGGCCTTCGATCTCGATGGCGACGGCATCGGCGACAACCCCTATCGGCCGAACGACCTGGTGGACAAGGTGCTCTGGACGTCGCCGCAGGCCAAGGTGCTGACCACCAGCCCGGCGGTCCAGGTCATCCGATGGGCGCAGGCGCAATTCCCAGCCATCCTTCCCGGCGGCGTGACCGACAGCCATCCCTTGATGACACCTCCGAAAATCGAGGAGAAACAGCAATGACCAAACCCACGGTCGTCTTGTCCGGTGTGGCGAAGCGCTATGGAAACGTCGACGCGGTGAAGGATGTCTCCTTCACGCTCAACGAAGGCGAAACGGTCGCCCTCGTCGGCCACAACGGCGCGGGCAAGACCACGATCATCAAAATGCTGCTTGGGCTTATCCGTCCGTCCTCCGGTACTGTCGAGGTTCTCGGAGAAGACCCCGCGAGAGGCGATTTCGTGGTGCGCCAGCGGCTCGGCTATCTGCCCGAAAGCGTGGCCTTCCATATGGCGCTGACCGGGCGCGAGACGCTGGCATTCTATGCTCGCTTGAAGCGGGTCGACATGGCGTACGCGCCGGAACTTCTCGACCGCGTCGGGCTTGCGCCTGAGGCCGCCGACCGCCCCGTGCGGACCTATTCGAAAGGCATGCGGCAGCGATTGGGCCTTGCGCAGGCACTGCTCGGCCAACCGCGCATCCTGCTTCTGGACGAGCCAACGAGCGGCCTCGATCCGGCGCTGCGGCACAGGGTCTACGACGTGCTGGCGGAACTCCGCGCGACAGGGGCCACGATCCTGCTCTCCTCGCACGCTCTGTCGGAGCTCGAGGACCGCGCCGACCGTGTCATGATCATCAATGAGGGCGTCAAGATCGCCGACGGCACATTGGACAGCCTGCGCGGCCTTGCCCGCCTGCCGACCCGCATCAGCCTGACGTTGGCCGGCGACGGTACCGCGAGGAAGCGCGAGTTCGGCGGCGTCGCCTGGACCGCTAGGGGCGGCAACTCGATCGAGACCGAGGTCGCGATGGAAGACAAGATCGTGCTGCTGAAAGAGGTCACCGCCAATCCCGCCGATATCGCCGCCCTTCACGTGACAGAGCCAACGCTGGACGACCTCTACGCGCATTTTCTGAACGCAAGGAAGGCAGCCCAATGATCAACATCCTCATCGTTGCCCGCAAGGAGATCCGCGAGGGCCTGCGCAATCGCTGGGTCGTCTCGACGACGCTGCTTCTTGCGGCGCTCGCGCTGACGCTCACTTTTCTCGGAAGCGCGCCGACGGGCAATGTCGGCGTCGACCCGCTCGACGTCGTCATCGTCAGCCTTTCCAGCCTGACGATCTTCCTTGTGCCGCTGATCGCGCTGCTCCTGTCGCATGACGCGATCGTCGGCGAGATGGAGCGGGGCACCATGCTGCTGCTCCTGAGCTATCCGGTCGGCAGGAACCAGGTCATCTTGGGAAAATTCCTCGGCCATGTCGCTATCCTTGGCTTTGCGACGCTCTTCGGCTACGGCGCTGCGGCAATTGCCCTGGTCGCGATGGGCGCGGATATCGACGCCGGCAGCTGGACGTCGTTCCTGTCCATGCTCGGTTCGTCCGTTCTGCTGGGTGCGGTCTTCCTGGCGGTCGGCTACCTCGTCAGCACGCTCGTCCGTGAGCGCAGCACTGCGGGCGGCATTGCCATCGGCATATGGCTGGTCTTCGTCCTGATCTACGACATGGCGCTCCTCGGAGCGCTGGTCGCTGCGGGAGGCCATGCGCTTCCGGCAGGGCTTCTCGATGCGCTCCTGCTTCTCAACCCCGCCGATGCCTATCGTTTGCTGAATCTCGGATCCGGCGGGGCGAGCGCGCTTTCGGGCATGGGTGGTATCGCCGAACATACCGGCCTCACGGCCACGGTCCTTGTCGCCGCACTCTGCCTGTGGACGGTTCTTCCGCTCGCGCTCGCCGCAGCAACTTTCTCAAGGAGAGAGCTATGAAATATTTCTGGATGCTGGCGCCGTTCCTGTCGGCGCTGTTGGTTGCCGGTTGCGACAACGAGGGGAAAGCCACGCCCCCGCCGCCCTTCGCCCTGACGGCCGATGCTGTGGGCCGGTATTGCGGGATGAACGTGCTCGAACATGCCGGACCAAAAGGGCAGGTCATCCTCGACGCCAAGGTCGGTGAACCCATCTGGTTTTCGTCGGCGCGGGACACTTTGGCGTTCACCATGCTGCCGGAGGAGCCGAAGGATTACGTCGCCATCTATGTCTCCGACATGGCCAAAGCGCCGAGCTGGGAAAAGCCCGGCACGACAAACTGGGTGGATGCGAGAAAAGCCTTCTACGTCATCGGCAGCACGATGCGCGGCAGCATGGGCAACGAAGAGACAGTGCCGTTCTCGATCCGCGATGCCGCGGCCAAGTTTGCACTCAAGAATGGCGGGCGGGTCGTCACCTTCGACCAGGTGCCGCATGACTATGTCCTCGGCTCCGGCGCAGACGCGCCCAAGGACGATGCCCCGGCCGCGTCGGATGTGAAGGGACAGAACAATGGCTAGAAATTTCAGCCGCCGCCGGGCGATCATGATCTTCGCGGCGATGGCCGGTTTGCCCTTGTTGTCGCGCGCGCGGGCAGCGACGGCTCGGGCACCGATCACCTGGACCGGGCAGGCGCTTGGCGCGCCGGCGACTTTGATTTTGAACCATGTCGACAGTGTAGCGGGCAACCGGCTGATCGAGCGCGTCACCGCGGAAGTGTCACGCCTGGAGGCGATTTTCAGCCTCTACAGAGAGGATTCGGCCATTTCCATCCTCAACAAGACCGGCGTGCTTGTCGCTCCTCCGGCGGAAATGGTCTCGCTGCTTCAAACTTGTCGCCGCTTCTGGAGCGCAACTGCCGGCGCGTTCGATCCGACCGTCCAACCGCTCTGGAGCCTTTACCGGGATCATTTCACAGCCCCAAACCCCGATCCTTCCGGGCCGCTGGCATCGGAGATAGGCCGGGTGCTGACGCGCGTCGGTTTCGATGCCGTGGCGTTCGACTATGACCGTGTCGTCCTCCCCAAGGGAGCGGCGTTGACGCTTAACGGCGTCGCCCAAGGCTTCATAACCGACCGGATCGTCGATCTCTTGCGCGACGCCGGGGTGACGAGCAGCCTTGTGGATATGGGCGAGGACCGCGCCATCGGCGCCAAGGCGGACGGCAGCCCATGGAGGGTCGGCCTCGCGGAACATGAAGACGATGCTCACCCCGACCAGATTCTCGACATTGTTGACCGGGCAGTCGCCACATCCAGCGCCGAGGGTTTTCATTTCGACGACGCGGGACGGTTCGGCCACATCCTCGATCCGCGCGATGGCAGTGCACCGACGCTCTACAGGCGGATGAGCGTCGTGGCCGACGATGCGACGACAGCCGACGCGATGTCGACTGCGTTCACCTTAATGGACGAAGATGCGATCGCGTCCGTGGTCGATGCCTCGCCCGCGCTGACCGTCGATTTCGTCAATGCCAGCGGTGTTCACAGGCGCCTGGCGGCACGCGTCTGACGCCCGCCATGTCGCCCACAACTGCTGTCAGCTCTTCCTATTGTCGATGGCCAACGCGCCGGGGCCGGCGATGAAAAGAAAAAGGAAGGTGAAGCAGAACAGCACGGCGGCATCGCCGCCATTGTTGGCGGGGAAGAAGTTCTGCGGATTATGGACCATGAAATAGGCGACTGCCATATTGCCCGACAGGAGGAAGGCGGCGGGGCGGGTGAGAAGCCCAAGCGCAATCAAGAGACCGCCGACGGCTTCGAGTACACCCTGGACAAGAAACAAGGTTGGAAGCGGTCCGCCCTGGCCACCCATCGGAAAGCCGAACAGCTTTTGGGTGCCATGCTCGAGGTAAAGAAGTCCGGTCATGATGCGGAGGGCTGTCAGGGCGTAGGGCCAATATACGCTGAGCCGGTCGAAAAGAGGCATGGAGGTCTCCTGGTTGGTATTCCGTGCGATGCTTCGGTCGCCCGGCGGGGGTTGACAAAGTCGATGCTCAAAATCCGCTATTGATCTCTGTGGGCTGACGTTGCTCGCCAAGCGTTTCAGTATCCCACCGTAATGCGTTCGCGCAGATGCTGCCCGTGTTCGAGCTCATCCACGATGGCGACGGCCATGTCTTCGAAAGAAAGGCTGGTCGGCGCTCCAGCCACCATCAGCATGTGGTCCTTGCCATGGCGGAACGTTCCGGTCCGCTCGCCGGCGATGAAAAAGCGCGGCGGCGAGATAAAGGTCCAGTCGAGGTCGTCGGTCTTTCTCAAGCCTTCGAGCAGGTCTTTTCCCTTCAGCGAATTCGGCCGGGCAGCTTCTGGGAAGCCAGGCTGGTCGGTTTCCTCGATGCCGTCCGGGTGGATGAGGCTGCCCGCCCCGCCAACGATGAGATAGCGCCTGACGCCGGAATCGAGGATCGCCGGCAACAGGATGTCCGGCGGCAGATCGAGAAAACGCACCGAGCTGATGACGGCATCATGGCCACGGACGGCATCGGCAATCTGTTCCCGGCTGCCGTCGATGCCCTTGGCGGTGACGCCAGCCGATTGTGGAACGCGACCGGCGTTGCGCACGACCGCGGTGACCGTGTGGCCGCGTGCGACCAATTCGGTCAGAACACGCGAGCCGGCTTTGCCGGTGGCGCCGATCAGGGCGACTTTCATGCAAACCTCCTCCTCATCGGTAGATCGCAAGCGGCATTATTGCTTGGTTGACCAACCAATAAACCAGAACGGCGGGAAATGCGAATTCGTAAAAGCGATACCGCCAATCCGAAAAATCGATTTCTGCACCTGCTCTCGGGTGACTAGCCTGTGGTCGGCCCACCTTTCGCTGACGAGGCATTATGCAAATCGATACACCACCGGCACTGCCTGATATCCGCCGGATCGTCACCGGCCATCGCCCGGATGGCGCTTCCTGCATTGCCTCGAATGGTCCGCTGTCCCTGGTGCAAAGGCTGGAGGCGATTCCAGGTACAGTCTTTCACGAAATATGGTCGACGGAAGGCGTGCCGGCGCCGGTCGGCAATGGCGATGATCCGACGCTCGCCGGGCTGATGTTGCCGCCGCCACGGAATGGCACCCGTATCCGTATCGTCGATATCCCGCCGGACACCGAGGATTTTTTGAAAAACGGTGCCGCCCGGATGCAGGCAGCCTTTGCCTCGATCGGCGAGGCTGGGGCTTCGACAGTCAAGGCCAGCTCGCCGCATCCGCTCATGCACCGCACCCAATCGATCGATTACGGCATCGTTCTCTCAGGCGAACTGGTCCTGGTGCTCGATGAGGAGGAGGTGACGCTGGGCATCGGCTCGGTCGTGGTCCAGCGCGGAACCAATCATGCCTGGGCCAATCGATCGGATCGCGTCTGCCGGATGCTATTCATGCTGGTCGATGGCGCCTATTCGCCCGAAATCGCTGCCAGCCTAGAGGGGCGCTGATGCCGGATCCAAACGAGCTTTTCGGTCTTCACGGCAAGACCGTCCTGATCACCGGCGCCGCTGGCGGCCTCGGACAGGCGATTGCCGACCTGTTTGCCAGCGCCGGCGCAGAGCTGATCCTGACCGACCAGACGCTTGCGCATGCCGAGGCCGCGGCGGCATCGATCCGAAGCCGGGGCACCGCCATCAGGACTTTTGGATTGGATCTCGGCGATATTCCGGCCCTGCGCGCCGCGGCGCTTGACATGGTCAACAAGGGGGATGTGCCCGATGTGCTGGTGCTGAATGCCGGCATGCAGGGGCCGGCCGGTCCGATCAGTGACGTGACCGAGGTTGAATGGCATCGCGTCATGACCGTCAATCTCGCCAGTGCTCATGCGCTGACATCGGCTTTCGCCCCGGCCATGGCACGCCGCGGCGGCGGCAGCATCATCCTGATGGCGAGCATTGCGGCACTGCGCGGCAACAAGGCGATCGGCCTCTACGGGCTGTCGAAGGCAGCGCTGGCGCAGCTGGCGCGCAATCTCGCGGTCGAATGGGGACCGCTCAATATCCGTGCCAATGCCATCGCGCCCGGCCTGATCCGCACACCGCTGGCGCGCGAACTGATGGCCAATTCGAGTTTCATGGTGCGGCGGCTGTCGATGACGCCGCTCAGGCGTGTCGGCGAGCCGCACGAAATCGCCGGCGTTGCGCTCATGCTGGCCAGCGACGCCGGGGCCTTCATCACCGGCCAGACACTGGTCGTGGATGGCGGAACCCTGATCTCTGACGGATCATGATTTCTTTGGCGAGCGCCTGATGATGAAGGGGATGAGCTGAAAGAACATTTTCAGGCCGAGAAGCTTGAGGCCGGCGCGTGCCTCCTCCGGCGTCAGCTTGGCTACCATCGGCATGGCGCCGAAGATCTTGCCGCGGATTACAAGTTCGCCGTCCTCGATCGACACTTTGCGGACAGCCATAAGTTCCTTGTTCTGCGCGTCGAGAAACTTCATAGGCGTGCCCCCATCACCTTGTCGTAGTCGATGTTCATGTCATCCATCATCCGGATGGCCGTGCCGCGGCCGGCGCCGAACACGCCGCCGCCGGGATGCATGAACGGGCCGACAAGGTAGAGGCCTTCGACCCCCGGCACGGCATATTGGCCGTAATCCGGCGTCGGGCGATGGCCGACAGTCTGGTACATATAGGGCGCGCAGCCATGGATATCGCCGCGCAGGAAGGAATTGGGGCTGTCGCGCTCCATGTCGAGCGGGCTCTTGACCACGCGTGCCAGGATGTTGTCGCTGTCCATGCCATCGAAGAATTTGCGATAATAGTCGAGGCTCTTGTCGGCGACTTCTTCCTTTCGCTCGTCCCAAAGAGCGGGATTGCCCTCCAGGTCGTAGGGCGCGAAGGTGACGCCGTAGAATGTGCCGGAGCCGGCCGGCGCACGGCTGGGATCGCCGACTGCGATATCCGAGCCGGCGCAAAGCGGCACGGCCGGGATCTTGCCCTGCTTGAGCTGGTCGAAGGAGGTGCGCATATCGTTCATGCGGTCGGAGGTCATGAGTTCGGTCATGACAGCCTGGTCGAGATCGCCGCCGGCCTTCAACGTCGCCTGCTTCTTCAGGGCATAATGGCTGAGCATGATGGAGAAATGCGACTGGGTGATCCGCTGGGCGCGCTCGTCGACGCGCGGCGGAATGCCGTCGACGAATTTGCCCAGCACCTTCGGATGGATGCCGGCGATTACCGCATCCTTCGCTTCGAAGCGCTCGCCGGTCGTCAATTCGACGCCGGTAATGCGGCCCGACGACGTGAGGATGCGGCGGACTTCGGAATTGCAGCGCACTTCGCCGCCGAAATGCTCGATCGATTTGATCATTGCCTTGGTGAGTTCGCCGGAGCCACCGACCGGACGGGCGACACCGAATTTGTGGATGATGCCGGGCATCAGAAATACGCCCATGCCGGTGCCGAGATCGTCGGGCGCCTGCAGGTTTTCCGTCACCAGCCGCACGAGATGCACCTTCAGCCGCTCGCTTTCGAAGAACTGGTCGGCGAGATCGACCGAAGACCGGCTCATGAAATCGAGGATTTCGCGGCCCTCATCCGTCTGGTCCATCATCGCCATGAAAGCGCCCATGGGGAAGGGCGGCGAATAGAGCCCGGACATGAACATCGGCAGGAAGGCCATGCTCTTCTGCGCAAAGCGGCGATAGGCCTCGGCGTCGCGCTGCGAGAATTCTGCGATGCCTTCGCAGGTCTTGTCCAGGTCCTTGTAGAGCTTCACCGCGGTGCCATCGTCGAAGACGGTGGCCGAGGGCAGGGGCGAATAATGGTATTTCAACCCGAATTTCGAGAACAGGCCGAGCTCGTCATCGGTGATCATCGGATTGCCCTGCAGCATGATATGCACATTGGAGTGCTCGTCATGCCAGAAGCCCGGCAGGGTTAGTTCGCGGGTAGAGACGCCGCCGCCGGGGTGGCCCTTGCGTTCGAGCACCAGCACCTTCTTGCCGGCCTTGGCCATATAGGCGGCAGCAGTCAGGCCGTTGTGCCCGCCACCCACGGAAATGATGTCATATCGATTGGCCACGCGATCCTCCCCAAAGCGCCGATGCGGTCGTTTCGGGGCACGCTAGTCGAGCTCGCGACGGCTGAGAAGAAGGAACATTTTTGTTCCCAGTCCGATCGCATCATCGTCTACGTGCAAAAATTCAAACGAATTCAAGCAGCAAGCATTGACAATCGCCGCCGAAAATTATTTGGTTGGTCGAACAACTAAATAAGGAGAAAGGTCGATGACGAACCCGCTGGCGGGATTTCAAGTGCGGCGCGAGGATATCCACTTCATTGGTTCAGGCCTAGAGCGGCCGGAATGCATCCTGGCCGAACGCGACGGGACGCTCTGGTCGGCCGATGCGCGTGGCGGCGTGATGCGCATCGATCCGGACGGAAAGCAGGAACTCATCCTGCAAAAGGGGCTGGAGAACCGTGCCGCTGCCTCCTTCGAAGATCGCTACGTCAATACGATGGGCAGCTTGCCGAATGGCCTAGCCTTCGATGCCAATGGCGATTTCCTGATTGCCAATTTCGGCACCGACCGACTGGAATTCATGCGGCGCGATGGCGAGAGCCGGGTGCTGATCGACAACATCGACGGCAGACCGGTCGGCAAGGCGAATTTCGTCACCCGCGACAGCAAGGGCAGGCTATGGCTGACGGTCACGACCCAGATGGTGCCCTGGACCGATCACGTGAAGACCATGAGCCGCGACGGCTATATCGCGCTGATCGATGACAAGGGCGCCCGCATCGTTGCCGATAATCTCTGCGGCACGAATGAGCTCAGGTTCGACGCCAAGGAGGAATGGCTCTATGTGGCGGAAACCACGTCGCGCAACATCACCCGCTTCCGCGTCCAGGCCGATGGCGCACTGACCAATCGCGAAATCTACGGCCCGTCAAATGTCGGCGGCTTCTGCGACGGTATCGCCTTCGACGCCTATGGCAATCTCTGGACGACGCTGATCATGGCCGACCGGCTGGTGGCGATCACGCCCGAGGGCGATCTCCTGACCGTGCTCGACGATGGCAATCCGGAAAAGACCGCCGAACTCGACAAGGCCTGGGAGGAAGGCAAGGTGACGCCGGACCTGATGGCGGCCGCGACCGGAACGCTTTGCCCTTGGATGGCGTCGCTGACCTTCGGCGGCACGGACCTGAAGACGGTCTATCTCGGTTCGCTCAGGGGCAGCCGCATTCCGTATTTCGGGAGTCCTGTTGCGGGCCTGCCGCTGATCTACTGGTAGCGCGGCTCAACGCGAAAGGCGGCCTTCGTCATCGATCAGCACGAGGCGGGATGGGGCAGGATTGCCCCATGTCCAAAGGACGAGATTGAGATCATCCGGATCTGTGCCGGGAGCGAAACTTCTGACCAGCAGTCCATGAAAGCCTTTGGCGACGAGGTTGCGGGCGAAAGCCTGCGTCCGCGCTTCGCCGCTTTTCTTCATCTGATCGCGCCATGTCGTGTCCGCAAGGCCGGCTGGGTCCATGTCCTCTGCCTTGAGAGCGGCCACATCCCGACTGTCGAAAACACGCTCGATGTCCGCCTCATACGAGACCAGCGTCGTCGGCTGCAGGTTGCCGATCTGGTTGGCCTCCCGAAGAGCGACAAGAACGGAGAGCGAGGTATAGAGCGCCGGCACGCCCTTCGGATTGAATCGACCGCCATAGAGTTCGGCGCCGCGGCCGGAGAGCGGTTCGCGCGCGTAGACCGGGTTCAATGCCCGAAAAAGCTTCCCCTGGTAACGCATTTACGCATGAATGCCGGCATCGACCGCGTCGATATAGTCGAGCACCTCGGCGGCGCGCCCGCTTTGCACCAGTTGCATCGCCGTCTGGCCGGAGAATCCCGCCAGCGGTTCCGAACGGTACCAGGCATAGGCAATCAGCGCCGAACCGAAACGCGGTTCGACCTTGTTGACGATCTCGATCATTTCCCGCAATCGCCGCTGCGTCTTGTCCGAAAGGACACGCTCTTTCCGCTGAATGGCGTCCCGGCCAAGACCGGCCGTGCGGGCGACTTCCTCGCTGGTGGTTCGGAATGCATCGGCAATCTTGCGCGGTGCGAAAAATCCATTGTCCGCATATTGGGCGAGTGCCATGAGCTTGAACTCCATGCCATGAATTATGACGTAATATAGCGTCACATTTGGCGTTGTTCAAGCCTGATGGTTGCTCAGGCCATTTCGGCAAACGTCTCTCCGACCCAGTCGGCGATATAGTCGCGCAGGATCGTGCCATTGTCGGCGCCACAATGCTCGACTTCGAAATCGTCGCCGGTGGTGATGAAGAGCGTGCGCTTGGGACTGTTGACGGCCTGATCATGGCTCTGGTGCGCATATTCGACCGGGATCTGCCGATCGCCGCCGCCATGCGTGATGAGGAAGGGCACTTTGATCTTTTCGACCACGCCATTCAGGTCCATGCTGGGCGCCCAGTCCATGAAGTCTTCGATCGTCTTCTTGCCGAACACCCACATCACATGGTCCCAATAGTGCGGCACGGGCCGGTCGCCCTCGCGCGCCATGCGCCGCTTCTGCATCTCGCCCCAATTGTGGTTCGCGCCCATGACGGCGCAGAGCGCGAAGCGCGGGTCCATGGCGGCGGCGCGCGGGGCGAAATAGCCACCCAGCGACAGGCCGAACATGCCGATGCGCTTGGGGTCGACATCGTCGCGGGTCAGCAGATAGTCGAGCGCAGCCGAAGCCCAGGCCTCCGCGTCATGGCGGCCGACGAGGCCGAGATTGCGTAGCGCCTCGCCGGTGCCGGGCTGGTCGATGACAAGGGTCGAGACGCCGCGTAGCCGGAACGCTTCCGGATTGCCGGCGCCATAGATTTGCTCCTTCATCGAATCGAGGCCGTTGCAGGAGACAAGGCAGGGCGCCGGCCGGCCATCCGCACCAGGTGCCGCCTTGACGAACAGGCCAGTGAAATACTTGCCCTCATAAGGGATTTGGACGAATTCGACGCCCTTGCGCTGCAGCTCCACGCCTTTGCGGAAATAGGCAAGACCATCGTTATAAGCCTGCCATCGCGGCGCATAGTCTCGGCTTTGCATGCGCTCGGCCGCGAGCAGATAGCCGGCGGCGCGCTGGTATTTGATGCCGGCCGACAGCTCGCGCCCCATGTCGAAATCGCGATCGCCCATGGCGATGATTTTTCGCGCGACATCGACCCAGGAGTCGAAGAACAGTGCCGTGCCGGCATCCTCGCCACGCGCCGCCGCTTCGCGGATCGGCCGGCAGGCCTCATCGAGCTCGCCGTGATTGCCGCCGCACATCAGCGCCAGATTGGTGGAGAGGTTCCACACATAATTTCCGGGGAAGGGTTCGAACATCAGAGGTCTCCTCTCCTGCAAAATTGTATCGGATTGGCTCCTCCCTCTCCCCACGAGAAGGAGGGGCCAATCGTTGCCACCTGCACCCTATCGAACGGTCGCCGCTCATGGCACCGTTGCGCGTGGCAAAGCGGGCCGCCCAGGTTCTTCAAACGTCAATCCGCCGTCCAGCCGCCATCGACAACGAGTGACGTACCGGTCACCAGTGCGGCGGCATCGGAAGCCAGGAAGACGATGGCGCCCATGACATCCTCGACCTGGCCGAGGCGGCCGAGCTTGATCTTGGCCAATACCGATGTCCGGAAGCCTGCATCCTCCAGAAACGGCCTGGTCATCGGCGTTTCGATGAAAGTCGGCGCGAGCGTGTTGGAGCGGATGCCGTATCTAGCAAGGTCGAGCGCCATTGCTTTGCTTAAGCCTTCGATGCCCCATTTGGAGGCGCAGTAAAGCGTGCGGTTTTGTCCGCCGACATGGCCCATCTGTGAACTCATGTGGATAATCGAGCCGGGGCGTCTGGTGTCGATCATGCCTTTCGCCACCGCTTGGGCGACGAAGAAGGCCGCCTTGAGATTGAGGTCAAGGACGGCATCGTAATCGGCTTCCGTCACCTCCCAGACCGGCTTCGGCCGGTTGGTGCCGGCATTGTTGAACAGGACGTCGAACGGGCCTTTCGCCGCGATCGTCTGCGCTGACGATTCCGTGCTGGTCACGTCGAGGCACGTGGCTTCCGCCGCGCCGCCGGCGGCCTTTATCGCTGCGGCGGCTTGCGCAATCTCGTCCTCCGAACGTGCGGCAAGCACGACATGCGCGCCGGCTTCAGCGAAAGCCGCTGCCGCTGCCAGTCCCAGTCCTCTGCCCGCCCCGGTGACAAGCGCGCGCTTGCCATCGAGGCGGAAAGAGGGCGTCCTTGGGAGGGCCATCGTCATCAGGCAAGCTCTTCGGCGCGGCCGGCATAGGGCACATTGTCGCCGCCATAGCGCCGGACACGGATATTGGCCTGCTCGCCATGGCCGGAAAAACCTTCGAGGTCGCAGAGGCGCGAGCAATAGCGGCCGACTTTTGCCGAGGCCTCATCGGTCAAAACCTTCTGATAGGTACAGGTCTTGAGGAACTTGCCGACCCAGAGGCCGCCGGTGTAGCGCGCCGCCTTCTTCGTCGGCAGCGTGTGATTGGTGCCGATGACCTTGTCGCCATAGGCGACATTGGTGCGCGGCCCGAGGAACAGCGCGCCGTAATTGGTCATGTTCTCAAGGAAATAATCGGGATTTCGCGTCATCACCTGCACATGTTCGGAGGCGATCTCGTCGGCGATCTCGATCATTTCTTCGTCGGAATCCGCAACGATCACCTGGCCGAAGGTTGCCCAGGATCTGCGGGCGATTTCGGCCGTCGGCAGGATTTCCAGAAGCCGCTCGATTTCGGCCAGGGTGTCACGGGCAAGTTTCTCCGATGTGGTCAGCAGGATCGCCGGGCTGTCCGGCCCGTGCTCGGCCTGGCCCAGGAGGTCGGTGGCGCAGAGTTCGGCGTCGACGCTGTCGTCGGCGATCACCAGCGTCTCGGTCGGACCGGCGAAAAGGTCGATGCCGACGCGGCCGAACAGCTGCCGCTTGGCCTCCGCGACAAAGGCATTGCCCGGGCCGACCAGCATATCGACCGGCGCGATCGATGCCGTGCCGAGCGCCATGGCGCCAACGGCCTGGATGCCGCCGAGCGCATAGATCTCGTCGGCGCCGGCGAGATACTGTGCCGCAACGATCGCCGGTGCGAGCTGGCCTTTATAGGGCGGGGCGCAGGTGATCACGCGCGGCACGCCGGCCACCTTGGCGGTGATGACAGACATATGGGCGGAGGCAAGCAGGGGGTATTTGCCGCCCGGCACATAGCAGCCGGCCGCCTGTATCGGCAGGTTCTTGTGGCCCAGGATCACCCCCGGCAGGGTCTCGACCTCGACATCGCGGATCGCCTCGCGCTGGATCCTGGCGAAGTTGCGCACCTGCGTCTGGGCGAATTCGATATCGGCAATATCGCGCTTTGAAAGTTTTGCCAGGCAGGCATCGATCTCAGCCTGGCTCAGGCGATAGTCGTCGCGATCCCAGCCATCGAACTTGATCGACAGTTCGCGAATGGCCGCGTCGCCGCGCGCTTCGATGTCGGCCAGCGTCGCTTCGACCACGTCCCGCACCTTGCGATCCTGCTCGGCAACGCTTTGTGGTTCGGCTCCGCGCTTCAGCCAATGCGCCATGTCGGTCTCCTCCTCATGATTATCGCAGCGAGGTATAGAGTTATTTGGTCGTCTGTTCAAATAAGAGGTTTCGATAAGGACTATCGATAAAACGGATAGGTCACTCGATTGCTTTCTGTTTCAAAAAGACTAGTTTATTGGTTGATCAACCAATTAACGGGATGGGAGGGTTCATGAAGGTTGTCGTCGTCGGCGCTGGCGGCTTTGTTGGCCAGCGGCTTGCCAGCCTGTTGTCGGCCGAAGCAGATATTTCCGAACTCGTCCTCATCGATCAGGCGTCGATTGCCGCGCCGCTCGTTGATGATCCACGCTTGCGCCTTCTGCAGGGCGATTTCGGCGATCCTTCGCTGCTGGAGAAACATGTCGCGGGGGCGTCGACCGTTTACCTGCTGGCCTCCATTCTCGGCGGTGCCGCCGAGGCGAACTATGCGATGGCCCGTAAGGTCAATATCGACGCATCGCTCACCCTGATCGAGGCGCTGCGCGACGCCAATCCCAACACGCGGCTGGTCTTCGCCTCGACCATCGCCGTCTACGCCAAGCCGATGCCGGCGCTCGCCACGGATGAGACGCCGACCGGTCCGACCATGGTCTATGGCGCGCAGAAACTGATGATGGAAGCGGCGATCTCCAATTTTGCCGCACGCGGCTGGCTGGACGGCGTCTCGCTGCGGCTTTCGGGCGTCATGGCCCGCGACGGCGCCGATGCAAGGCTGAAATCGGCTTTCATGAGCCGCGTCTTCTATGCCGTCATGCGCGGTGAGGATATCGTCTTGCCGGTCCATCCGCATTCGACGACCTGGCTGACATCGGTGGAGACGGCGGCGCGCAATTTCCTGCATGCAGGCACTCTGGAGAGAGACAGGCTCGGCCGCGATCGTGCCTTCACTCTGCCGACCCTCTATCTGACATTCGGCGAATTGGTCGAGGCCTTGCATCGCCGCTTTCCGCAGAGCCGCGCCCGCGTGACCTACGCGCCGGACGAGGAACTGGTGGCGCTGTTCGGCTCCTATCCGCCGATCACCACCGCCATCGCCGACCGGCTCGGCTTCGGTCGCGACGTGGACGCGGACGCATTGGTGCGCGCGTCGCTGTGAACAGATTACGAAGAGGAAGATCATGAAACTTGCAAGCCTCAGGGACGGCACAGCGGATGGACGGCTCCATGTCGTCAACCGCGATCTGAAACGCGCAGCACCCGCCCTCGGCGTCGAGACGATGCAGCGCCTGCTGGAGGATYGGGAAACACTGGCACCCCGGCTTCAATCCCAATATCAGGAGATGAATGCCGGCTCCGTTGCCGGTGAAATCGTCTTCGACGCTGATCAGGCCATGGCGCCGCTGCCGCGCGCCTGGCAATGGCTAGATGGCTCGGCCTTCGAGAGCCATGGCGACCTGATGGATGCCGTCTTCGGCATCAAGAAGGAAAAAACCTGCCGGCCGCTGATGTATCAGGGCGTGTCGGACATGTTCTACGGCCCACGGGAGACGATATCCTTCCCATCGGAGGCCGACGACATCGATTTCGAGGGGGAATTCGGCGTCATCACCGACCGCGTGCCGCTCGGCACAGCGCCCGAAGCGGCAATGGCCCATATCCGGCTTCTGGTGCAGATCAACGACTGGTCCCTCAGGCGAATCGCACCGATCGAAATGAAGACCGGCTTCGGCTGGATACAGGCCAAGCCGCCGTGCTCGATGGCGCCGGTCGCGGTCACGCCGGACGAAGCGGGCGAGGGCTGGCGCGACGGCCGGCTTGACCTGGAGCTGCTGGTCGATTGGAACGGCAAGCGTTTTGGCGCCGCCAACGGCTATGCGATGGGCTTTGGTTTTCACGAACTCGTTGCCCACGCCGCCTATTCCCGCAATCTCGTGCCTGGCACGGTGATCGGATCGGGCACGGTCTCCAACCGGAATTTCCGCGAGGTCGGTTCAAGCTGCATCGCCGAGCGGCGCGGCATAGAAATCATCGATCTCGGCGGCGCGAAGACGCCGTTCATGCGCTATGGCGACACCGTGCGGATGGAAGCGCGCCGCAAGGATGGTGGTGTCCTGTTCGGGGCGATCGAGCAATCGGTCAGCGGCATCTGAAATATGTCGTGTCACTTGCGGAGGTCACTGTTAGCCACCGATTGAAAAGCGCATTATTTCATTGCAGCGGCTCGAACGAACCAGATTCCGCGAATCGTGGGGTCGGCTCTTGTTCATCGTCTAAGAGATGCTGTCCAGCCGGTGCGCGATGGCCCCGCTCCCCATGGCGAACTTTCCTCAATGTAGGAAAAGATTTCGAACAGCCGCAAGGCTCGCCGCATTTCACGAAGTCTCACCGCTTGAACTTCGCCCAAAGCGCGGCAACTTCCTCGTCGGTAGCAAACTCACCGCGCTCGGCTTTGGCTGTAGAGGCGTCAAGGCCTGCATTTTCCTCCGGACCAAGTATAAAATAAAAGCTCCTGAACATTAAAGGGGCCTCCTTGGCCTGGTCAGTGGTCGCAGTCTTTGGCGGTTACCATTACCTCACCTATCTCACGCCCACTTTTCTCCACATAAACCTCTCGGAGCGATCCCCCTGCTCGAAAAATCGATACGAAAGAGCTAGCGCAAATTTGCTCCCGATGCCTTGAGCGAAGTGTCTCTGGCATTGCCATATTCTCGCCATCCACGGTGTAGGTGCGTTGCAATTGCATTCCTATAGCCTCAATCTTGGAGATTGATGTAATCTCATCAACCTTTATCGGGGTATGCGCCGCCGCAGCCATAGCACGCAAAGCGCCTTCGAGACCTTTTGACCCGATCAATAAATCCACACCTGCTCTCTCTGCATCTGGATTATTTTGTGCCTGTTGCTGCGACATCGCCTGCGCTTGTTCTTGCAAAAATACAGTCACCCACACCGTCGCCGCAAGAAGGACAAAGCCTGTAACGACGCCTAAGCCCCCGGAAAAAATCGCTATTGTTGGCATTTTATTGGGCGATGCTGGTTGTTGCGACTCCTTAAACAAAAGCCACAAACTAGCGATCGGTATAAATGCAAGAAACGCTCTGCGGCCATGTCCAAAGGCATCTCGCGACCTTGCAATCGCCGCACGACACCCAAAAAAACCCGACACCAAATACGCCAAAAACGAAAGAGCCACAAAGACCCAGAGGTAGCCGCCGATAATTGCCGGTACACTAAAAAGCCAAACCAATTCCACGAAACTTGAGAGGAATAAAATGAGCATCCCATACGCGAAATAATGCGCACGCCCCATCTCCGCATTTGAACGGGTTACAATCCCTGCAATAATCGCCCCAACCACTATGAGAAGGTAAGCAATACCTTTAATGTTATCCTCACCCTGCCCGACATAGGCGATAGCCATATGCTCTAACAATTTCTTGACCTCACCGTAATAACCGTATGCGGCGTCTGCGCCCCATTGATTTGTCAGTTGCAGCGGCTTGATAGGTTTGCCTGGGGGCCGGTGTGAGCTCACCGACGAGTATCTGACGAGCTCATTGTGAGGCCTTGATGCGGGCGGCGTAAGCCCATGGCATCAGAGCATCGATGTCTTTGACGAGGTGGCCGTTTGCGAGGCGGGTGAAGAGGTCGCACAGATAGGCGTAGGGCTCAACGCCGTTCATTTTGCAAGTGCCGATGAGACTG